>DAOWMW010000120.1 GCA_030642865.1 Desulfobacteraceae bacterium | reverse complement strand
CTTCGGCTCCCAAATGCGTGGGGGATATTGTCAGCGTCTTTAAGGTTGTTCAGACAATGCTATTACGTCCCTGAGCATGTTCCAGCCGATACCGCACATCGGATTTTGTCGAAAATCTGACTTAATGCCCATAAAGGAACATTGAATTTTCTCAGGAAAAGGGGCTTTTTCACTTCATCTGTCAATCCTGCCACATATGACGTTACAAAGGAGGGACGTATCGTATAGGCGGTGCTCATGATTTCAATCCGGTGGATTATAATGGACTGCTTTTTTGAATAGTAAGAATCTTTCATCCGGTATCCCCCGGTGATTTTAGGGAGAAATAACTCACTATTTAACGCAATATGCTCGTCAATGCATTTGCGAAAACCAGTAGTGTTTCGGATGTTATAGTTAGAGACCTCCTTCGGAAGAAAATTGTCTCTAACTATGTAAAATTATTAAAAAAATATATGCCTGTAATATCAACCTGTTACACATATTTACATTTTAACCACAACCAGTTACGTCACTTATTATCAGGCTCCCCTAAATCCGTTATAATCAGAGATGTTTTATGGTGCCTTAACGACTTTACCGGACTTAATACAACTGGTGCATACATTCATTCTTTTTATTCTGCCGTTTGTAAGAGTTCTTACTTTTTGAAGGTTAGGGTTGAAACGGCGCTTTGTCAGATTGTGGGCATGGCTTACATTGTTGCCCACCATCGGTTTTTTCCCGCAGATTTCACATTGTTTTGACATATTGTTTTTACCTCATAAATAAAAAATTCTGTTTTTCCTGGAACACTGTTTGTTCGTCGGATTTTTTTGGGCTGGCTTTAACTTTGGCAATCAGGTGGATTAGCAAAAGCTTTTGATTTATATATTTTCAACAATTATTCCCCGGCGCATCAAAAGGGCTGCTGTAACGCCGGTTAGCTCTCCACTGCCATTTGCCAGGGGATGCAACGGCATTTTTTTAGCAATTCCACATGAGGGACTTTTAGCTTTTAAAACACAATGTTTAATATCATGTATTCTCAGATGTTTCAAGGTAATGTAAGCGCCTTTTATAAAAGCATCTGTTTTATCACTCCCTGAGATGCCTGTAACTTTTGCATTTCCGTCCAATACGTCAAACCCATCACCACCTGTAATACTGGCAGGTTCCCGGGGAACAGAAAGTCCTCCTGACGTTTCAGGACATACAGGGAAAATATTTTCAAATTTTATTAATTTTATTAATTCCCTGTTTTTTTTATTTTTGCCATCATATCTGCAATTGCATCCAATCAGGCATGCACTTACTCCTATCATTGAACCTCTGAAAATTTATGGTACCCATCCTGAAATGAGTTTTTAGGAATCAGGCAGTAAATCTTTTTCGGTTTGCTTTTTGGCCTGCTCTATCTTCTCAAGATGGGCTTCGCATAATGGTATGTATTCCAATGCGTTATGACTGACCTCAAAATCCGGGTATTCGGCCAAAATTGTTTTGAATCGATAAAGTGCTGCTTTATATTGTTTTGTTTTATAATAAAAAAGACCCACAGAAAATTCATGGGCAGCAAGATTCTTTTGGCAGGTTTTAACATGTTCTTTTGCTTTGTGCGCGTATTCACTGCCAGGATGAAGATTGATAAGCCGTTTAAATGCTTTAACGCAGTCCTGGGTCGGTGTTTGGTCCCTGTCTGTTGTATTTATCTGATTCAAATAGCAAAGCCCGATATGGAATAATACATAGGGCATTTTTTTATTATTTGGATGAAGCTTTTCAAAATCATTATATGCCAAAACAGCTTCATTATATCTTTTTGATCTGTAATATGAATCAGCAATTTTATAATCAGCAAGTACCACAAGGTCACTAAAGGGATACCATGTTTTAAGTTTTTCAAACCTGTCAATTGCAAGGGTATATTGTTTTTTGTTAAATGCACTTACCCCCTGCTCTGAAAGTTCCTGGGCAGTCTCTTCTTCTTTGGTCTTAAACCAGGCGCAACCCGAAGAAATAAACAAAAGTAAAATACAAATGGTAATAACACGTTTCATCTTTTTATTTCTCATAAATTTGTTATGTAATGTTCTGCTGAAAATGCCGCAATGGCCGCATCTCCCACAGCCGTTGCCACCTGGCGTAAAGGAGTATTGCGTATATCACCGGCTGCAAATACGCCGGCAACGGAAGTCCGCATGTGTGAATCTGTAATTATAAACCCGTTTTTGTCAAGCTCCAGAGCATTTTTAAGAAATTCTATGTTTGGCCTGGTTCCAACCCATATAAAGCATCCATCCACATTAAGATTTTTTGTGTCACTGGTTTTGACATTTTTCAGAGTAATGGCATCCACGTTTGTCAGACCGCCTTTTATGCCAGTTACAACAGAATCCCATATGAATTCTATTTTGTCATTTGCAAAGGCACGCTCCTGAAGGATTTTGGTTGCCCTTAGTTCATCTCTTCGGTGTATAACATAAACTTTTTTTGCAAATTTAGTAAGAAAAATACTTTCCTGCACGGCAGTATCTCCGCCGCCCACTGCGGCAACCACAGAATTATGAAAAAAGGGTCCGTCGCATGTTGCACAAAAAGAGACCCCTTTTCCCAAAAAAATTTCTTCTCCAGGGACATTTAATTTTCTGGGGGATGCTCCTGTTGCAATTATTACGGCGGGGGCAGAAATTGTTTTATCAGGAAGAGAAATTTTTTTAATTTTTTGTGAAAAATCAACATCCAGGACTTCATTTGTTTCAATCTCCAGCCCGAATTTGCCGGCCTGTTCAGTCATCCTTTGTGCAAGTTCGGCTCCGGTTATTGTTTCAGGAAAGCCGGGGTAATTCTCCAGCGCGTCACTTACACGAATTTGTCCACCTGGCAACAGTTTTTCTATCATCAATGCCTTTAATCTGGAGCGGGACGCATAAAGACCGGCTGTAAGGCCTGCAGGACCGCCTCCGATTATAATGAGGTCATATTCTGAATTACTCATCAGGAAGATTCTCCAATAACCTTTTTTATTGTATCTTCTAATTTTGTTTTTGGGACAGCCCCTATAACCTGTTCAGCAATGGAACCATTTTTAAAGAAAATTATGGTGGGGATAGACCTTATTCCATATTTGCCGGGAGTCAGGGGGTTGTCATCAACATTGCATTTTGCAAATTTGATTTTATCACCAAAGGCCGCTGCAAGTTCATCAATTATGGGTCCCACTGCCTTACAGGGTCCGCACCACGGGGCCCAGAAGTCTACCAGCACCGGCTTTTCAGATTTGAGTACTTCAGTATCAAAGCTTGTATCTGTTATTATTAAAACGTTGTCTGACATAGTTAGGTTCCTTTTATGAAAACAAGATTAATTAATATAGTAATTTTAAGCAGAATATAGTAATAAAATATGATTTGTCAACATTTCAAAAAAAGTTATATGTAACTACTCAGATTATACCTGTTGTTGTAGATATTGGCTGAATAGTTACAGTTATATTCTTTCTTAGCTTTTTAATTTTGAGTTAATCGTAAATGGATGGATTTATTTATATATGAAACAAAAAATTATGAATCTGGTGCTTGGAGCTGTGAAAAATGCCTGTAAAAAAGGTGATCTGTCTCCAGCCGATTTACCGGATATACTCGTGGAAGAACCCAAGGTTGTATCCCAGGGTGATTTTTCAACAAATATTGCAATGATTATGGCGTCTAAACAGAAAATGGCTCCAAGGAAAATAGCAGACGCCATTGTGGGATCTTTGGATGATTCTGAGGGGATAGTGGAGAAAGTTGAAGTGGCCGGCCCTGGTTTTATAAATTTTTATATTAATAATTCGGCATGGCATAAAATTTTGCATAAAATTCATGATGAAGATTCCCGGTACGGGGCTTCAGATATGGGAAAAGGGCAAAAAGTTCAGGTGGAATTTGTAAGTGCAAATCCCACAGGCCCCCTCCATGTGGGGCATGGAAGGGGGGCAGCTGTGGGTGACAGCATGGCCAATATCCTTAAGTTTTGCGGATATAATGTGCAAAGGGAATACTATGTCAATGATTCCGGAAGACAAATAAAAAGATTAGGTATGTCAGTATTTTTGAGATACAGAGAGTTATTCGGGGTTGATATCCCCTTTCCCGATGATTGTTACCAGGGTGAATATATATGCACCATTGCATTACAAATTAAAGAGCTTAAAAAAAATAGCCTGCTTCAGCTGCCCGAGGATGAAGCAGTATCCTGTTGTGCTGAATATGCTGCAAAAACTGTTTTGTCCGAAATCAAAGAAGACTTGGACTCTTTTGGCATTACTTTTGATAACTGGTTCAGCGAACAGACTCTTTATGATTCAGGGAAGGTCGCTTCGGCTTTAGCATATTTTGAAAAAAAAGGTATAATTTATAAGAAGGATGGGGCGCTTTGGTTCAAAACCATGGATTTTGGTGATGAGAAAGATCGTGTTGTTGTCAGGCAAAACGGCCTTACCACATATTTTGCCTCGGATATTGCTTATCATTATGATAAATTTGACAGGGGGTTTGATCGGATAATAGATATATGGGGTGCGGATCACCATGGGTATGTTTCCAGAATCAAAGCCTCCATCGAAGCCTCTGGCAAAGAGAGGGATGCTTTTAATGTAATTCTTGTTCAGCTTGTTAATCTTCTTCGAGGAGGAGAACCTGTTGCAATGTCCACCCGTTCAGGTGAATTTGTCAGGCTGAAAACTGTGATCAATGAAGTGGGGCCCGATGCAGCCAGGTTCATCTTTTTAACACGGAACTATGACAGTCCCCTTGATTTTGACCTGGAACTTGCCAGGAAAAAAACAAATGAAAATCCAGTCTATTATGTTCAATATGTCCATGCCAGGATTTGCAGTATTATGCGTAAGGCTGGAGAAGAAAAAACAGAAAAATTTTTTATAGATGACGGGGTGAGACTGCTCCAGGAACCAGAAGAGATCAATCTTATTAAAGTAATGGAGAGGTACCCTGAAGTGGTGAAATCAGGCGCCAGGTTAATGGAGCCCCACAGGATAGCTTTTTATCTGATAAATCTTGCTTCTTGTTTTCATACTTATTATAACAAACACAGGGTGTTGGTAAAAGATCCCGTT
>DAOWMW010000193.1 GCA_030642865.1 Desulfobacteraceae bacterium | reverse complement strand
GTCAGAACCATAATAGGCCTTTCAAACCTCACCACAGGAGGGGGAGGGGATATGAAAAAAAAACTCCTCCTTGAAAGAACATATCTGTCCATGCTTGCCTCCTCTGGCCTCAGCATTGTTCTTTTAAATATTTTACATTCACAAACAGTGGGAACAGCCAAAGCATGCAGGGCTTTGACGGATGGTAAAATATTTGCCTGGGAGGAGTTGCAGTTTGTAAAATAAAGGTTTTGGGGTCAGTTTAGTTATCTCCTTTTTGCTCCATTTTCAAAATTTTATAAGAGTCTATAGTGTTTTCAAGGCCTCCTGGAATTTGTCATTTATCGATATATTCATTTTGGCTGCTTCTTCAAGGAGTGAAGAAATTTGGGTCAGGTTGGCATCGCCAGCTTTTTTTGCCCAACTTCTGTATGTGGCTGCGTGATCAAGGTTATGTTTTATCCAGTGATCCAGCAGCTTGACCATTTTTTCCTCAACAGTCATGCTGGTCTCTTCTTCATGATGGTGATGTCCATGGCTGTGATCATGTTTATGCTCCATTTCTTCCTTCTCCTTATTTTTATATGCTTTTATTTAATTTTTGTAAAAAAAAAATTAATATTTTCTTTTTCCTTGTCACCGGTCTTTTCTGCGGCATCATCCTGGGATCGATGTTCGCAGTTTGGCACGACCTTCCCCAGATACGATTACTTGAGACTTTTATTCCTTCTTCTATAACACGGATTTATTCTGCAGACAAGGTGCTTTTAGCCGAACTTTTTGTGGAAAAAAGGGAACCTGTCAAGTTAACGGAAATGCCGTTTTTTTTAAGAGAAGCACTGATTGTGACCGAGGATAGAAAATTTTATCAGCATCCTGGTATAGATATCAAAGGTATTTTTAGGGCAGCAATAAAAGATATTGTTGCCTTAAAGTTTGTGGAAGGTGCGAGTACAATAACCCAGCAGCTTGCGAAAACACTTTTTTTAACCAATAAAAAAACTCTCTACAGAAAGATCAGGGAAGTTGCCCTGGCTTTTCAGCTGGAACGGCGGTATACAAAAGATGAAATACTGGAACTTTATCTGAATCAGGTCTATTTCGGGAGTGGTGCCCATGGAGCCGCATCCGCAGCCAGAGTTTTTTTTGACAAATCTGTGAAAGACTTAACCCTTGCCGAGTCTGCACTCATCGCAGGGATGCCCAAAGCCCCTTCTGTTTATTCTCCTTTTGTAAACAGGGGGCTTGCCATAAAACGTAAAAATATAGTTTTGCGGCAGATGCTGATAACAGGTAAAATAGACCAGAAAACTTATGAAACAGCAGTAAATGAGCCTCTTCTCTTTAACAGCCGGATCAAAAAGCCTGTCAAGGCTCCTTTTTTTGTCCAGTATGTTGTAAAAATCATGGAAAAAAAGCTGGGGCCGTCAATGCTTTATAAGGGCGGACTTGTAATCAATACAACCCTTTCTTTTGATTTGCAAAAAGCTGCTGAAAAGGCTGTGGTATCCGGGCTTTTGACCATTTCTCAAAGAATGGAAAAAAATAATATTGAAACCGTGGATCTTGAGGGTGCTCTTATCTCCATTGATGTTGTCACCGGCGGCATTCTTGCCATGGTGGGGGGAAAAAATTTCGGCAAAAGTCCTTTTAACCGGGCAGTAACAGCAAAGAGGCAGCCTGGTTCCGCGTTTAAGCCGATTCTTTATGCTTACGCCATTGAACATGGTTTTAGCCAGAATTCCCTGATACTCGACGCCCCTGTCGGGTTTAAGGGTGCAAATAATGGAAAAGACTGGGAACCGAAGAATTATTCGGGAAATTATGAAGGGGACATTACCCTGAGGCGTGCTCTCTCTTTTTCTAAAAATATACCTGCCGTAAGGCTGATCGAAATGCTGGGCCCCTCCCCTGTAGCCCGTTTTGCACGGACTCTTGGTTTGAAATCGACCATTTTACCCAATCTTTCCCTTGCTTTGGGGACATCAGAAGTGACTCTTTTGAATTTAACCTCTGCTTATGCTGTATTTGCAAATAAAGGGAACAGGATAAGCCCTTTTGCTGTGGATGAAGTTGCCGGAAGTGAGGGGCGAATAATCTGGAAAAAGAAGCTTGAAAAACAGATTGTCATGTCCCGTGCCAATGCTGCGGTGATAACTGATATGCTCCAGGGAGTTATCAAAGAGGGGACTGGTAAAAAGGCCAGGCTAATAGGGCGTCCCCTTGCCGGGAAAACAGGGACAACAACAGAGTGTGGCGATGCACTTTTTGTCGGGTATTCCCCTGATATGGCAACAGGGGTATGGGTTGGACGTGACAGGCACGGAACCCTTGGAAAATTTGAAACCGGCGCAAAAGCCGCACTTCCAATATGGATAGAGCTTATGGAATATGCTTTGGCTGATAAGCCTTTCCAGTATTTTGATATTCCAGATACTGTTATTTTAGTTGATGTCGATTTTGCCACAGGAGGGCTTAAAACCGGGAAGTCGTCTGAGTTTTTTAAGGGAATGTTTATAAAAGGGACAGAACCAGGGGAGTGACGGGGAGCCGGTTTAAGAAATTTTATAACTATTCAGATTATACCTGATTGCTGTAGATATTGGCTGAATAGTTACGAAATTTTTTTTGTATTTCAGACATGGGAACTTGAATTTGATTTTTTTTTATTTTTTATGGATTTTAAACAGTGGTAACAGCGAAGGGTTTTTCCGGCAGTAAAACTTTTTTTTGAAAATAAAATTGATAAAATATAAGGTAAGGATTGGGGATGAAATTCACGATCCTAAATTATTGACCCATATTCTTTTGAAATGTAAATTAAAAACATTATGAATTATGATTATTTTATGGAGATTGCGTTGAGCCAGGCCAAAGAGGCACTTTTAGCAGGAGAGTTTCCTGTGGGATGTGTTGTCGTCTGCGATGGAAATATAATTGCAACAGGTATGCGAAAAGGGACAACAGGAACAGATAATCCCAACGAAACAGACCATGCTGAAATGGTAGCTTTGAAAAGGCTGTCTGAATCCGAGGGAACCTTCGACGCCAAAAGGATAACCGTTTTTAGCACTCTGGAACCTTGCCTGATGTGCTTTGGCGCAATATTACTGACTGGTGCAGAAAAAATAGTTTATGCTTATGAAGATGTTATGGGTGGGGGAACAAGTTGTGATTTGACAAAACTTCCTCCCTTGTACAGGAATTGTAATATCTCGATTGTTTCCGGCGTGATGCGCCAGAAAAGCATCAAATTATTCAAAGAATATTTTGCAGATTTCACTAATAATTATCTAAAAGGAACCCTTTTAGCTGAATACACACTTGGAATATAGAAATTATATTAAAAATTAAAGTTGCTTTTTCCCCGGAGATTTAATATATATCAATTTTTAACAGGTTTTATGGATGTTCAGATACTAACCTGATTTTAAAATTGTCACAAGGATAGAGGGAGGAAGGCGTATTATAATACGTCGATGACCTGTAACGGAGTGAATTTTTTTATATGAACATTTTTATACGGATGGAAAATTATTTTGGGTGTATTACCCGCTGAAAATTTGCTTTACCCCTTTCAAAATTATTTTTTAAAAAAGCCTGTGCATGTTTTAATAATGCTTTTAGGGCTGAATAATTGTGTGGGCCTGCGTTTCAGCGTGTTTTAATTTTTTTTTTTGAGTTTTCTGTTTTTTTTGAAGCTTATATGTCATTAATTTTATTGTGCAAGGAGGTGCTGGTATAGTTTCACGAAGAAGACCGGTCAGGTCAACAGGCAGAACAAGTGTGAACAGGGATATAACCGCAAAAAAAGTTCG
>DAOWMW010000056.1 GCA_030642865.1 Desulfobacteraceae bacterium | reverse complement strand
CGCATCAAAGGTTGCATACTCGGTGCATTTTGGGCATCGACAAGGGATGCACCTACGCAAGTGCGGCCAGTGATGCAACACATAAGACGGGCACAAGAACTAGTAATTATGGGTAATTTATAAAATTCACAATCCTTATATTGTCAAAAAAAATTACTGAATTTGAAGGATACACATTTTACCAAAAAATTCGGGCATGTTTCTAACTTCGGCCATAGCGCAACCTTGACATATAATGGCCGCGGTTATGATCAACCCCAAAAAATTTTACATATTGTAAAAAAAATCGACACCATTTATTTTTTTTTAAAACATAATTAATTACAATAACAAAAATTTCCTTTAATTACAACTATTTAAAAAAATGTGCCTGTTCCTTTTTTATGGCACACACTTTGCGCATATCAGTTATTAAATATAAGCGGCTCTATAAATCGTCTCATAAATAATTTCATTCCGTTATCGGTCGTCGGAGTATATAATACGCCTTACTTCCTTTATCCTTGTGTAATTTTTTAAAATTGGGTAATTCTGTGACGACCTAAGATTTTTTGTTTTTACTGAAGTTAAGCTGAATTGGATATTTTCAAAGGTCTTGATCAAGGTCCCCATGGAAAAAAGATATATAATATTAATTGCAGACAGAAATCCGAATGTTCGGAAGCTGCTTAAGCGTGAACTGGAAAATGAAGGATATCTTATCAGGATGGCAAAAAACAGCAGAGAAGTTTTATACTGGTCTTATCATCATGAATTTGCCAATATTTTGATACTCGATCCTGACCTTCCTGGTTTTGAAGAATTTCCAGAAATACAAAAATTAAAAAACAGAATTCCAGCCCTGCCCATAATTGTCCATGCTTTGCAAGCAGATTATTCAAAAATTTTTTACGATTCAAATCTGCTGTTTTTTGTTAAAAAAAGCAGAGACAGCATAAAATACCTAAAACAGGTTATCGCTGATATACTATACGAATCAATTAAATCTGTATAAAAATTATAGATAAAAATATCTCTATGGATTTAAAAATGAAAAAAGATAAACAAATACAAAACACTTATTACAAAACCATAGCCAAAAAAATGCTTATCACAATAATTATGGTATCAATAACTCCCATGATAGTAGCCAGCCTGATTATTTTTGATCGCTTTAAAAATTCATATCATGGAAAAGTTGGGGCTCACCTTGATGAACTCGTGCAAAAACATAAACAAAATATAGACACATTTTTAAAAGAAAGGTCGGGGAATATTAAATTTCTGGCAAAAACGGCCAGTTATGAAGAACTAAAGGATGAAGTATTTTTACAGAAAAGTCTTTTGGGACTGCAACAAGCTTATAATAATGTTTTTGTAGATTTGGGAACTATTAATGACAAGGGCGTACAACTGGCATATGCTGGTCCTTTTCAGCTAAAAGATGCACAATACTCCGATGCGCAATGGTTTAAAAATGCTGTTAAAAATCAATATTATATTAGTGACGTTTTCCTGGGGCTTCGAGGCCTGCCCCATTTCATTGTTACTGTAAAAAAGAATTTTAATGGGGAGGAATTGATTTTGAGAGCGACCATAGATGTTATGGCTTTTAACTCCCTAGTTGAAAATTTAAGGATAGGCAAAACAGGGTTTGCATATATTATTAACAGAAAAGGAAGTTTTCAGACCAAGGCTTCTCTTGATCTAAATACAGAGGAAAAAAATTATGCGGAGTTATTTAAAAAAGTAAAAGAAGCCAAAAATGGAGAACGCCTTATTGAAAAAAAAGATGAACATTCAGGGAAAAGGCTCATATATGTTGTTTCGTCACTCAAGGGTGGAGAGTGGCTAATGGTGTATCAGCAGGATTATGCGGATGCTTTTTCAAGCATCAAAATTGTTCGCAAGATAGCACACACGATTTTTGGTATAGGGACCTTTTGTATTGTCTTCATGGCGTTTTTTGTATCCTGGAGAATAGTTAAACGTATTGCATGTATTGATCGTGAAAAAGAGATGCTGAACCAGCAGGTGATTGAAACCGGAAAACTTGCTTCTGTGGGAGAACTTGCAGCAGGCATAGCCCATGAAATTAATAACCCTGTGGCTATAATGGTTGAAGAGTCGGGCTGGATGGAAGATTTGCTGGAAGAAGAAGATCTTCAGAAAACCGAAAATCTTGGGGAATTCAAGAGATCTTTAAAACAGATTAAAACCCAGGGCAAACGTTGCAAGGAGATCACTTACAAGCTGCTCTCCTTTGCAAGAAAAACAGATGCAAGGATAGATGAGGTTCATGTTAACGAAATTATTGATGAAGTTGTGAGTTTATCCGAGCAAAGAGCAAAATACGCAAAGGTATTTTTTAATACTAAACTTGGTGAGAATTTACCCTTACTTAGCCTGTCTAAGTCAGAGATGCAGCAGGTGCTGCTGAATTTTTTCAATAACTCACTCGATGCCATGGAAAAAACAGGCGGTAATATTGATATAACCAGCAGTCTTCACAATAATGATGTTATCATTGAGATTAAGGATAACGGACCAGGTATACCAAAAGCAAATCTTGTCAGAATTTTTGATCCTTTTTTCACAACTAAACCAGTGGGAAAGGGAACTGGTTTAGGCCTTGCTATCTGCTATGGAATAATAAAAAAGATGGGAGGTGATATTAAAGTTCGAAGTTCAATAAATGTTGGCACAGCATTTATTATCAACCTGCCGGTTTCTGAACAAAAAGAGCAAAAAGAAGAAAAAATTGATTTGCTCCCCGATCAGCTTAATGGAAGGGTATAAAAAGTAAATCCTGGAAGTTTTTGAATTTTATTATATCTCAGTCTATAGCCAAAATTAGAACCAGGCCCAAAACCAGAGCGGTTCTGTTTTTTACGAGTTTATCAAAAATAATCAATATAAATAATAATATCAGGAGAGTGTTTATGAAAAAAATTAAATTGCTTTTAGTTGATGATGAGGTCCCTTTTGTGGAGACCATGACCAAACGTCTAAAAAAAAGAGAATTCAGTATTGACACTGCTCACAGCGGCCTGGCAGCTTTAAAGCTGCTTGAAAATAACAATAAAATTGAAGTTGTAATCCTTGATGTAAAAATGCCTGGCATGGATGGCATAGAGACCTTAAGAGAGATTAAAAAAGTCTATCCTCTTACAGAAGTTGTCATGCTCACAGGCCACGCAACTGTGGAATCCGCCATTGAAGGAATGAGGTTTGGAGCTTTTGATTATCTGATGAAACCTTGCGATATTGATCAGCTTGTTGCCAAAGTAACCCAGGCAGCCGAAAAAAAACAGACCCATGAAGATAAAATTATTGAAGCGCGCATAAAGGAGATTACAGCAAGACACGCTTAAAGGAAAAATTATGTCTGAAAATAAAAGTATACATAAAGAAAAAATCAGACTTCTTATCGTGGACGATGAAAAAGGATATGTAAATGTTCTTTACAACAGACTGAACAAAAGAGGTTTTGATGTTACAAAAACCTTCAGCGGCATTGAAGCAATTCAGGAACTCAGAAAAAAAGATTTTGATGTTGCTGTCCTTGACCTTAAAATGGAAGACATGGATGGAATTGAGGTTCTTAAAATATTAAAAAAAATGGAGCCTGATCTTGAGGTTATTATGCTCACCGGTCATGGCTCAAAAGAAGCGGCAAAAGAAGGAATCAATTGCGGAGCTTTTGATTACCTTACAAAGCCGTGCGATCTTGAAGATCTTCTTACAAAAATAAGGGATGGCTATGCAAAAAGGACAAAGACCTGATCTTGCTGTTTTTGCTTAACCTCCAGCAGTGATTTAAATTTATTCAAGTTAAAAGACTTTTTAAAAATGTTTCCTTTTGCCTGATTTTAAAATGCCGGGTTCAAACGAAAATTTTTAAAATACAAAGAACGCATTTGAAAAGGCTTTATTGCCATGCAAGCACAAAGGCTTGCTCCGCGGAACGAAATTGAACATTTTCAAAGGCCTTCTTAAGGAGCGGACATGTTTTTTAAATCAAAAGGATTTCAACTGGTCATTGGACTGGCAATGGGCGTAGTCGTTATGCTTCTGCCAAGACCCGAAGGTACTCAATTTAAGATATCTGGCGATAATGATCAGATTTTTTTTACGACTATCAAAGAGCATTACACTCTGATTTCCAGGGGAGAAGATAAAAATATTGCAGGAAAATACCTGGTAGAGGCAAAAAATCCTGGGGGAAATGAAGCAACCGTAAAATTTTTAGAAAAAAAGGCCGCAGAACTGCAAAACAATAAAGTCAAGGTCGATTATGTAAACGGGCTTTCTCCCAAAGCCCGGCGTTTTTTGGCAATTCTTGTGGTGCTGGTATTTCTTTTTGTAGTTGAACCGATCCCCCTGGAGATAACCGCAATATGTATAGGGGTATTTTTAATACTGCTGAAAATAGGGGATACAAAAGAGGTCTGGGCTCCTTACATGCATCCTGTTGTTGTTTTTATCATGTGCTGCCTGATTTTTGCTATCTCACTTGAGAAAACAGGCATAACAAAACGCTTAGGATATTTTATCATAAAAAGAGCCGGGACCAGTGTGGTGAAATTTACATTTATTATCTCCATATCACTGGGCCTGGCATCAAGTTTTATGCATGATGCCGCAGCCTGCGCCATAGGAATTGTAACAATGCTTCCCCTTATGAGAGCCGTTGGCATTGAGCCCAATACCAATACTGCAAAATTTATGATGCTTTCACTTCCATTTGCATGCTCATGCGGAGGAATGGGTACACTGGTGGGCGGTGGGCGGTGTATGGTCTCTGCGGCTTTTTTAAAAGAATTTACAGGAATGGAAATAACATTTCTCGAATGGATAAAGTTTGCGATGCCTGCAGCTATTATTACAGTACCGATTGCTGTACTCGTTGTTTATTTTGTCTTCAGGCCGGACCCCAGGTTCAAGCTGCCTGCATTTGATGAAGATCTGGGTCCGTTAACATCCCTGGAGAAACGAGCTATTACTATCATTTCCCTCTGTTTTCTCTGCTGGCTGACAAAAGGACTTCATGGAATTCATTATTCAGTTACAGGTATGCTTGGAGTCAGTGCTTTGATACTTGCAGGGGTTTTGAAGTGGGAAGATATCAACGATAACCTGGAATGGGGTACGGCTCTTTTTATTTTTGGTGGAGGCATTTCGCTGGGTCTGGCAATGGGCTACTCGGGTGCAGCTGACTATTTTGCCCATCTTTTTTTCCCTTTGATACAGGGTAAAGGCTGGCTTGTTCTGTTTGTCGGGGTAGCTGTTTTCGGAGCTCTTGTTACAAATGCCATGGCAAATGTTGCTGCAGCAGCTTTGATCTTGCCCATAGTAATTCCCATGGCACAGCTTGAAGGGGTTGATCCCAAAGTCCTGGCTTTATGCCTTGGAATGGCTACTTCTTTTGCCATGCTTCTTGTTATAGGCTGCCCTCCCAATGCAATTGCATACAGCTACAGGTATTTTAAAGCCTCTGACCTGACAAAGCTTGGCCTTGTGGCAACACCTGTTTTGCTGATTGTGCTAATAATTGTGGCAACAGTCTGGTGGAAAATTCTTGGTTTGGTATAGTAAACATTTTATTTTTATAGTAAAAGCCGGTATTGTACGGTTAGGATTATGGATAATTTATAAAATTCACGATCATTAGGAACCTGTAAGAAAAATATGCAGGATTCTAACCGGATACTACCGGCAAAAGTGGGGCATTATGAAAAATGTTCGGATTCTTTTTGTTGATGATGAAACAGCATTTCTCGATACAATCATCAAACGTATGAAAAAAAGAGGCTTTAATCCTGAGCGGGCTTCAAGTGGAAATGATGCCCTGGCTCTGCTCAGGGAAAACCCGATTGATATAATTGTATCAGATATCAGGATGCCTGGAATGGACGGCATAGAGCTTCTTGGTGAAGTAAAAAAGAGATACCCAAAAACAGAAATTATACTCCTGACCGGTCACGCCACATCCCAGGATGGCGTGGTTGGGATTAAAGAAGGTGCTTTTGATTATTTAAGCAAGCCCATAGAGATAGATCATCTGGTGAGCAAGATAGGGCAGGCGTTTGACAAAATCCTCAGGGATGAAGAGAAAAAAAAGGAAACCGAATTCAGAGTCAAAATGGAGCAGCAGATGGTAGCCACAAAAAGGCTTGCCTCTTTAGGCACCCTGGCTGCCGGAGTTGCACATGAAGTCAATAATCCCCTGGCTATTATTAATGAATCAGCGGGGTGGATGGGACAGATTCTTGAAAAAGAAGAGCTTGCAGAGATGCCTCGAAAAACTGATTTTAAAATGGCTCTTGGCAAGATAAATAATGCAGTGGAGAGGGCCAGAGTCATTACCCATCAGCTTCTGGGAATTGTCAAAAAAGATAATGCGGTTTTATCGGAAGTAAATGTTGGGGAGTTTATTGATGAAATTATTCAGATGGCGGGTGTGGAGATCAAGAGCAAGGATATAAAGATAATAAAACATATTGATGATACCCTTACAAGTGTCTGGATTGATCCTCACCAGGTAAGGCAAATTTTGATTAATCTTCTAACTAATGCTGTTCATGCAACCCCTGATGGAGGAAAACTTTTTTTGGCCCTTGAAGATTCCGACAAAGATATTCTCTTTTTCATAAAAGATACTGGTGAAGGTATACCTAAAGAAAATCTGGAAAAAATATTTGAACCCTTTTTTACTACCAAAAGTCCTGGAAACGGTACAGGTCTTGGGCTTTTTATTATCAAGGGGATTATTGAAAAACTTGGCGGGGGAATAGATGTGAAAAGCAAACTTGGGGTTGGAACCACCTTTTGCATTACATTCCCGAAGTAACTGAAATTAAGAACGAATTTACAAGCAATATTTTAGCGGACAGCGCTGGAAAGGAGAGAACATATTATGGTCAAAATACCCGCCAGAATACTGGTAGTCGATGATGAAGTAGATTTTGCGGAAATGCTTTCTTTAAGGTTAAAAGAAGTTGGAGAAATAGTCCTTTCCGTCCATAACGGTCAGGATTGTTTAAAAACCCTGGAGGAAAAAGATAATATTGATGTTGTTATTCTTGATATAAAAATGCCTGGGATGGACGGCATTGAAGTTTTGAAAGAGATCAGGAAAAAATTTCCCATAGTTGAAGTTATCATGCTCACCGGTCACGGCAGCGCAGAAACCGCTGTGAAAGGATTGAAATTAGGAGCTTATGATTATTTAATGAAACCTGCTGATTTCACCGACCTTGCTGCAAAACTTGAAGGAGCCAGGAAAAGATCTGATGAACACAAAGAGCGGATAAGAGCGGCCGAGTTAAAGCTTCTTTTGCGTAAAACTGGAGAATTTTAAAAAATAGAGATAACTCCATTCATCGGCTTTATGTATGTCGTTTATATATAAGCAGTATACACTATTTTTGATTTTTTTGCTGCATAGCGGCTTCGTCCAGGTGTTTGAAATAATGGTAATGAGTCAAAGCTGTAACTCAGGGTAATGGGTCAAAGCTGTAACTTAGCATGAATATCTAAAGTAAATTCAACTTTACTAATCAACAGTTCTATGACAGTATCATGTATTAAATTACATGTTTCACCCATTACCATAGTTTCCATCTGGTAATCAAGCCCAAT
>DAOWMW010000270.1 GCA_030642865.1 Desulfobacteraceae bacterium | reverse complement strand
TCAGCCGTAGCTATTACATAATAAGCAGCCACAGCAGGTTCAAAATAAGGCATGGAAACTTCCACACAGGTTGCCCCCAGAGCTTCAATTGTCTTTATTCCCCTGTTAACCGAAGCTAAAACATCAGGATCCATCCCTGAAAGATTAAAATATTCCCGGGGTACCCCAACAGTTATATTTTTTAGCCCATCTGTACAAAAGGATGTATAGGATGGAACGTCTTTGGGTACCGAAGTAGAATCCATGGGATCATGACCAGCGATTCCCTGCATCAGGGCAGCACAGTCAAACACATTTTTTGCAAAAGGGCCTATCTGATCCAGGGAAGACGCAAATGCAACGAGGCCGAAACGCGAAACCCTGCCGTAAGTTGGCTTCATTCCAACAACACCGCAGTGTGAAGCGGGTTGACGAATTGAGCCACCTGTGTCCGATCCAAGGGAACCAAGGCACAAATCTGCGGCAACCGCTGCTGCTGACCCCCCGCTGGAACCACCAGGAATAGAAGCCAAATCCCAGGGGTTGCATGTGGTCTTAAATGCAGAATTTTCTGTGGAGGACCCCATTGCGAACTCATCCATATTGATCTTTCCTAAAATAACCACCCCTTGTTCCTGCAATTTTTTTATTACAAAAGCATCATAAAAAGGGACAAAATTTTCAAGCATCCTGGAAGCACAGGTTGTTCGCAAATCTTTTGTGCAGATCAGGTCTTTAACACCTATGGGAATCCCTGTTAAATATGTAGTTTCCCCATCTGAAATGACCTGATCTGCAAGCTCTGCCTGTTTTATTGCCAGATCCTTTGCTACAGTAATATAGGCATTGACTTTTTTATCAACAACTTCAATACGGTCAAGAAGGGCGCAGGTCAACTCCCGGGATGAAATTTTCTTTTGTTTTAACAACCCATGGGCTTCTTTTATTGTTAATTCATGCAATTTCATAATATATCATTGTCCTTTTCAGACCTCATGCTTTTTCCAATATTACCTGGACACCAACATAACCATTTAAAAATATTTACATTTATGGATACAGTCAGTAATGTCCGGTTAGAATCTTGCAGAAGGGAAGTTTAATTGTTTTTGTAGCGTATTGAATAAATTTCTTAGAATTTCTTAGTGCAGCGTAGCCGAAAAATTGCGATTGTTTGAGCGAGGCACGAGCGAGTTTCGCAATTTTGGCGAAGCAAACTTAAAAATTCAAGAAATTTATTCTTTAATAGCGGAAAAACCAATTAAACTTTCCGTATTTTGTATATTTTGTTTCTTGCATTTTCCTAACCGGACACCACAGGGATATAGTGTAAAGCATTAAAAAAAATGGGCATGCGCATTTTTTATGCCACGTAATTATTCCAAATAGTTAGATCTATTTTTTACAAAAAAAAATACAAAAAGAGCCAATTTCAAATTCCGAGGTCTGTTTTTGAGATCTACACAACTTTTGGTACCACAAAAGCCCCGTCCTCTTTTTCCGGAGCATTTAACAAAGCATCCTCCTGGCTGGCATGTTCCGCTTTAATATCGCTCCTGAAGGCATTGCACAGGTTCGTTGCATGGTAAGCAGGCTCAACACCTGTTGTCTCAACACTGTTCAATATTTCCATATATTCTAAAACAGCCCCCATTTGCGCGGCAAATCTATCCATAGCTTTTTCATTAATCTCCAATCGGGCAAGACCCGCCACGTGAATAACTTCATCATGGGATATTTTCATTTTTACTCCTGTTATTTGGTAACATATCCGAATATTTTTTCTTTTTTCAAGCTGTCCAGCAGGGCAGATGCATTTTCCCGATCATTAAAAGACCCGACTCTCACCCTGTAGAAGTCTCCCTTGACTGGAACTTTTGCTTTTACGATATACGCGTTAAACCCTTTTCTCTTGAGTTTTGCCACCATTTGCGCGGCATATGCAGAATTCCTGGATGAAGCTACCTGAACAACATACTGATTAGCCTGGTTTTTTTTTATCTGCTTTTTCAGGCTAATTTCTTTTGGGGAGACTTCTTTATTGCCTGACTTGTAAGTTTTTTCTTTACGGGATTTCCACTCTTTATGGATAACAGAACCAGTACCCTGTTTTTTAGCAGGGAGAGTCTCCTTATTTTTCAAGGTGTCATCAGTATAACGGATTTTTTCGGATATGGCCTTTTTGTCTTCAAGGTCTGCTTCAAAATCAGCCTGTTCCAGTATTGATAATTCATTTTGAAGAGAATTATGCTTAAACGTAACAGGAAAAGTCCCCCGCCCTGTCATGACCCCGGCAATAAACATAAAAGCAGATATGGCAAAAATAAAACAGCCTTTTTTGGCAAACTCTGCCAATTCAGAAAAAAATGATTTCTCCTCTTTTTGATTCAGTTTTTTCGGTGTCACTTTTCTGCTTCTTTATGGTTAAGGATTGGGGATGAAATAAATTCACAATCCTAATGAAGGACGTTAAAATTTTACATCGTTTCAGGAGCCGTAACACCCAGCAATATAAGCCCGCTGCGTATAATCTTTTTAACAGCGAGTATAAGATAAAGCCGACCTTTGGTGACAACGGGATCTTTTACCAACACCCTGTGTTTGTTATAATAAGTATGAAAACAAGAAGCAAGATTTATCAGATAAAAAGCTATCCTGTGGGGCTCCATTAACCTGGCGCCTGATTTCACCACTTCAGGGTACCTCTCCATTAC
>DAOWMW010000112.1 GCA_030642865.1 Desulfobacteraceae bacterium | reverse complement strand
TTTTTTCAATAAAATGGTTATAACGCCCCTCGAGGTTTTCAGGAAAAGCTTTAATGGAAAATTTTTCATTTGACTTGAGACGTTTAAAAACCGAAAGCTTATATGACGGCTTTTTAACAAAAATAATTTTTTTGGTTGCATGGAGCCTGTCTATTGAACAGACAATAAGATTAACAGATAAAAAAATCATCAATGATCGATACCACCATGAGTGATACATATCAAAAAGACTCAAAGCATTAAAAACTTCATAAAGGCCATAGCCAAAAGTGTTGTGATAAATATCCGCGTTCATGTTCTGGGGGATAAATGTCCCTATAATGGATGTTACTGCCAGCAGCAGGAGAAGAACGATTGCAAGCTTGAGCGACGTGAAAAAATGCCAGATAATATACAGATTTTCACCAGCAATTGTCTTATTATCAATTCTTTCCTGTAATTGTTCATTTGTCATTTTCACCTGTTATTTGTTTTGTTATAATTTTTCAACAGTGCCCGGTTATCCTGAAAAGCTGTAATAAAAAACAGGGTTTAGGATTGGGGATGAAATAAATTACACAATCCTTAACTTTATCTTCGGCTATCTTTTCCTTTATTTTCCGCCTTATGATTAATAGAATTCTACCATCCAAAATGGGCTGTTGCAACAAATTGTCCTTGTTCATTTTCACTGCCATTTAACGGGGAGCTCACTTGCCGCCAGGGAGCGCAGCGTAATAGATCAGGTGGAGCGACTGATTATTTTTTTGGAACCGGAATGTTTCACTCACATACCTTTTAAACCCTTCAGCAATGCATAAAAATCATCTTTGGCTATCATCTGAATAAAAACTTTTTCAGCTTTCTTATATGTGACGTAAGTAATCCTGAATTCCTGTTTCTCTATTTTAAAATGATAAGAAGATGTTCCCTCCAAATCTCCCACCATATTTTCTCCGATTCCGGGGTCTGACAAAATTTTTGGAATATGCTCTCTTCTTACCTTCTCACATATCGAAGAATCAATTTTTTTTAGATCCTTTCTGATTCTGGGATGATATTCAGCTTCATACATGGAGAACCTCTTCCTCGCTCAAATATTTCACTCTGCCCAGTTCCAGGTCCTTATTCCGTTTCAGTAGTTCTGAACCTTCCTCTGTCAGAAACGTGTATAGTGTCTCAATCTCCTGATTGCTCATGCTGTCAAGAATATAAGCAAGTTTTCTTTTCGGTATGTCAAACTTCATTTCCGGCATAAAGTTTTTCCTCCTTTCATCGGCGGGTCATCTTTTTCTTGATGACCCGACTGTTTCATTTACTTATTACTCCAGAAAATTTCTTTTTTTTTGAAAACAGCGATGTTACATTGCCTGCCATCTCAGCAGCCTGAACTGTCAGAAAAAAATAATCACGGCGCTGGTCAAGTACCTTGTTCCGGTGCATAGAGCCGGGTGGTGCTTCAAATTTCAATGTTTCGTGATTATTCAGTTTAGGATTGCGGATGAAATAAATTCACGATCCTTAAATACTCAAGAACCCTGTTACAAGTTAATTCTGAGTTTATGATGCAGTCACCAATGGAGATTCCCCCTCTGAAATTTCCCCGTAAAAAAATACCAGGATTTTTAATTTCGACTTTTTCAAAATACCTTTCAAGTTCAATATATCCGATATGATACTGGGGAATCGCTTTTGCCCACATCCGTTCTTTAATCAAAATGGGATCGTTTTTGATCTCCATGATCCCTTTAAATTCTTTTATCACCCTGGCAATCAGCAAAGAGCTCTCTTCCTCAAATAGCTCAGGGGACCTGGAGCCTCCGATAAACAGTGTAAAAGAAGCCTTGTCATCATCTGTCCTGTTTGGGAATATAACAGAACTCCAGATAGCCCCTAAAAAAGATTTTTTCTCTTTTTCTGGTATAAGAAAACCAAAGCCATCCAGCTTGCGGCCGATATCCTTTTTTTTAAATCCCAGATAGAGTACTTTTACCGGAGGATAATAAACAGTCTTTAAATGGGGAATTAACCCGGCGTCAATCTCCTCAAATACTTTTTCAAGTTGATATGCAGGTATTGCAGATATTACGATATCGGTTATAATTTCATCTGTTTTATCATTTTGGGTGTAAACTATTTTATACTTTCCCTCAGATTTCAAAATTTTATCAACTGTACAATTATATTTAATGGTCTTTTCAAGTTTTTCCGAAATTGCCCGGGGAAATGACTGCATCCCCATTTTAAAGGAAAACATTTTTGCATTCTGTTTGGATTGTTCAGCCCGCTGGTTCCTCTCTTTTGCACCTTTTATCATACCTTTTATCAGCCCGCCGTAAACCTCCTCCAGGCGGTATAATTTGGGAAAAGCCGATTTAACGCTAAGCTTATCCGGATCTCCTGCAAAGACACCTGCTACAAAAGGATTTATTGCATAGTCAAGAAACTCCCTGCCAAGTCTTCTTTCAACGAACGTGGAAATAGTTTGATAATATCCATCATTAGATTTTTTAATAAATGGTTCAGCAAGGAGACAAATTTTTGCTTTTGCTGAAAACAACTTTGTTTTTATAAAAGCAATGGGATTGGTGGGGAGAGGATAAAGCTGATTATTTTTTAAAATATATCTTTTATCCCCTTTCTGGTTTGCATAAATCATTTCATTTTCAAGCCCCACATCTTTTATAAGCTCCTTTATGAGCGGGCTTGTGTCAAGACCGCTGTTGGGGCCAAAATCCACGGGAAATCCCCCTTGAAACGTTGTCTCCATTGAACCTCCGGGTTCATCCTTCTTCTCTAACAGGGTAATCTCAAACCCGGCCTTTTCAAGGCGGTGAGCAATGGCAAGCCCTGATATTCCTGCTCCTAATATTGTAATTTTAATCTGTTTTTTATTCATTTTATGTAAATTCACAAATGCCTTACAAGAATTTTATTTAACGCAGAAACAAAGGTTTCTGAATCATTAAGCCCTTTCATAACAATAAAATTTTCAATGCCTGACTCTTCAGCAATTTTTCTGTATTCAATATTCAGTTCATGGAGTGTTTCAATATGGTCAGACACAAAACTCACCGGAATAATTAATATATTTTTTTTATCCTGGGCAGCAAGAGTTTTAATTGTTTCATCTGCAAAGGGCCGAAGCCACTTAACCGGACCTACTTTACTCTGATAACATAAATGATGCTCATGGGAAAATTTTCGCATTTTCATTACACAAGAGACTGTTTTTTTAATCTGGTCATTGTATGGATCACCATTTTTAACCAGACTTAAGGGGGTTCCATGGGCACTAAAAAGAAATTGTGTTTTTTTTCTCACCTGCACTGGAAACTTTAAAAGGGTTTCATCAATCCTTTTATTGAGTGCCAGAATATATGTTTCATCATCAAAATAATCATTAACAAATATCAACCTGGAAAAGTCACCCTTGTAATACCTCTTCCATTGATTGAATGAAGAACCTGTGGTTGTGCTTGAATAATGGGGATAAAGGGGAAGTAAAACAATTTTATCATAATCTTTATTCGAAACATGGATGGCAACATCTTTAATTGCAGGCTTCCAATACCGCATGGCAGCGTAAACGTCAATATTCAAAAATTCCTCTGACAATTTCTTGCGGAGCATTGATCTTTGAATTTCCGTCCAGAGATTGATGGGGGATGCTCCTCCGATCTCTTCATACTTTTTTCTAACTTTCGGAGCACGCATTTTCGATATAATCCTGGCAAAAAGTTTTTGCCCAAAGGGAATTTTGAATATATCTTTATCTTTAAATAAATTAAATAAAAAAGGTTCAACTGCGGAAATTGAATCAGGTCCCCCGAGGTTGAGCAATACAACTGCATATTTAGGCATATTTAAACCGTCCTTGAATATCTCCCCTTATCCGCTTCTTTTTCTATATATCCGTCGAAATTCATTGCTATGTTTCTAACCAGGAGTCTCCCCATCTGTGTGATTTTAAGGATATCATTATCTATTGAGAGAAGATCGTCATCAATCATTACGTCAAGATTATTCAATCCCCACCTGAAATATTCATGAAAATCGATATTATATTTTTTCTCAATCAAGGCGAAATCAAGTTCAAAATCACACATTAAACGAATAATAACATCCCGCCTTAGAATATCGTCACCGCTTAGACTAAACCCTTTAAGGATGGGTAAAATTCCCCTGTCCAATGCATGGTACCAGGGTTTTTCCTCCTTTTGATTCTGAGCGTAAATCCGCCCGAATTGACTGATACCTGTAATCCCCATTGCATAAAGATCTGTACCGGCATGGGTACTGTACCCCTGAAAATTTCTGTAAAGTTTTTTCTCTTTTATTGCAATGGATAATTCATCATCCGGTTTTGCGAAATGGTCCATCCCAATAAAAACATATCCTGCCAAAGACAATTTATCTACAACCATCTTGAGAATATCAAGCTTTTCTTCAGATGGAGGCAGGTCATTTGGGTCGATTAATTGCTGGTGCTTTTTCATCCAGGGTACATAGGCAAAATTAAATAATGCAATCCGGTCCGGTGAAATATCTATGATTGTATCAATGGTTGACTCAAAAGTTTTGGCTGTCTGAAACGGGAGACCGTACATCAGATCCAGATTGATACTTTTAAATCCCAGTCCCCGCACCCAGCCCACCACCTTCCGCGTTAATTTTTCTGACTGAATACGATTAACAGCTTTTTGAACAGTTTTGTTAAAATCCTGAACTCCCATACTAATACGATTAAATCCACCGGATTTGAGTGCAGCCAGATGCTCTTTTGTCAGTTCCCTGGGATCAATTTCACAACCTTTTTCCGAATTTTCTTTAAAGTCAAAGCTCCTGTGTATATAAGCTGCCAGGTCAGCTATTTCATAGGGGGTTAAATGGGTTGGAGTCCCCCCGCCCCAATGGAGCTGGACACCTTTTCTATAAGGGGCAATCAGGCTTTTGACAATATCTATTTCTTTTTTCAAGTAACCAATATACCTGCTGATCCTGTCCCTTTTACGGGTGGTTATCATATTACATCCACAAAAATAACAGAGGGTATCGCAAAAGGGTATATGAAAATAGAAAGACAGATCCGGCGCATTTTTGTCAAGATTTGTTCTTTTTATTTCCTCTATAAAATCTTCATGGGTAAATGCATCGTGAAAATGAGGCGCAGGGGGATAACTGGTATACCTTGGCCCTGGTTTGTCATATTTTTTTATCAAATTCCAATCTATTTTCAACAAGACCCATCTCCTTAGGATTGGGGATGAAATAAATTACCCATCCTTAGTTATAATCTAATGCTACCCATTTCGTTTAATTGACAAAGCAGGAATAAATATAATCTAGTAACTATCCAGCCAATATCTACAACAACAGGTATCATCTGAAAC
>DAOWMW010000114.1 GCA_030642865.1 Desulfobacteraceae bacterium | reverse complement strand
TTCAGATATTTTATACCTGAAAACATATTCATCAGGCTCTGCTTTCATCTATGATATTATCCTTTTAATAAGGTCTCAAAAAGTCTGGAGGAGTTGGTCATAACATCGGCCATCAAATTTCACTACAGCTCAGCACATGGCCGAAATTAGAACCAGGTCCAGCCTGGTACACATAACCCACTGAAAAGTTACCTGTTTTTTTAATGCTTAAAGCTTCTCTGGCCGGTGAAGACCATGGCAACATCCGATTCATTGCATGCTTCAATGGATTGATAGTCATTTGTGGAACCTCCAGGCTGAATTACGCAGGACACTCCCTCTTTAATTCCCACATCTATCCCGTCCCTGAAGGGGAAAAACGCGTCACTGACCATGGCTGCACCTACAAGGCCGCCACGTTCTTTTAACACAATGGCATCAATCTCTTTTTTTTCTTCAGAATCTTCCATGTCATTATAGGAAATTCCTGATTTTTCAAAGGCATACCTGTCCCCAAGTTTTCTATAGGCCTTGTCCCTGGCAATTTGAGCTACCCCTACTCTATCCTGCTCTCCGGTACCTATACCCACTGTTGCAAGATCCTTAACATAAATAACAGAGTTGGAAGTGATTCCCGACTCCACAAGCCATCCAAATAGCAAATCTTCATATTCTTTGTCCGAAGGTTCCCTTTTGGTTTTGTATTTTTCACCTTTATATTCGGTTTCAGCAGGTTTAAGGTCTTCCTTTGAACGGGCAGTCGGAAGGTAGGACCATTGTGAAATTATCCCTCCGTCAATAAGGCTTTTAAATTCCACCACCCTGCTCCCCACAAATGTATGAAGAGAGTTGATATTATTTATTCTGATAACCCTTAAATTTTTTTTTTTAGCCAGAATATCGATTACACCCTCTTCAAAATCCGGGGCAACCAGGACCTCAGCATACTGACTGCTTACAGCTTCTGCCGTTGCCTTGTCCACAGCTTTGTTCACAGCTATACACCCGCCAAAGGCCGCCACTCTGTCTGCCATGTAGGCTTTAGCGTAAGCATTTTCCAGGGAATCGGATACTGCGGCTCCGCAGGGATTGTTATGTTTTACGATTACAGCCATGGGCCTATCAGTAAAATACCTTAAAATATTCAAAGCATTATCAGCATCTGTAAGGTTTGTTTTTCCAGGATGTTTCCCTGACTGCAAAAGTTCAATATCAGAGGTTAAATAGCGGCCGGGCGCAATGGTCTGGGTTTCACCAAGTAAAAGATTACCATTTATCATCTTATAAAGCGCAGCCTCCTGCCCTGGATTTTCACCGTACCTTAAACCTTTTTCAATATTATCAATTTTCCAGGTTACCTTTTCATAAAAAAGAGTCTGTCTTTTATTATTATCCACAAAGCTTATTTCTAAATTCGGAGGAAAGTTATCATCCATTATTGTTTTATACATTTTTTTTAAATCATCAGTCATATTTCAGGCTCCTTTTTAATAACACTCTTTTACATCATCATAAAACTGACCAGCCAGATAATCGGCAATGGTCCGATCATACACAGCGGTATGTTCAAACGCATTTTTGGCAAGCTGAAACCGTATCTCAAGGGGAAGTTCTCCCTGGTGTTCTTTAAGGCTGGAAAGGATTATTTTATAATCAGAAGGGTTTACCACAGACGCGACTCTTAAAAAATTTTTCGCAGAGGCTCTAATCATACATGGGCCTCCGATATCTATATTTCCCCTGGCCTGTTCCAGGGTAACATCCGGTTTTGCTATTGTTTCTTTAAAAGGATAGAGATTTACAACAACCATATCCAGGGCAACGGCTCCTGTCCGCTTAAGGTCTTCCTGGTGGGAATCATTATATTTTTCAGTAAGAAGCCCCAGGTATATTTTAAAATCAAGGGTTTTAACGAGTCCCCCCTGGGTCTCCTGCTGACCAGTATAATCCGAGACCTGGGTGAGATATGATTCAAAGCTGCTCCCCAGAATTTCTTTTATTTTTTTGTATGTCCCCCCTGTTGAAAATATTTTTATCTCCGGATTAATACTGACCAGGCCGGGAACAAAATCATCAAGACCGCTTTTATCAGAAACACTTATGAGTACATGTTTTATTTTTACAAAATCATCTGTTTTTTCAACGTGGTTAATACTCATGAATTAGATTTCCCCTTTATATTCTTTAAGAAATTGTACAAAAAAACTCTCCATAAATAAATGGCGGCCCAAAGCCATTTTTTTCCCCTCATCAGTAAGAAGTCGCTCTTTTATTTTACACAGCTTTAGTCTGTATTCCCTGTAACCTGTATCATCTTCCGAATACTCCATGGCATCTTCAACCCTTATATCGGGATTATGAAGTCGTGCTCCCAGTTCTCCTGCAAAAAGAAACGCCCTTGCAATACCAACGGCCCCTATGGCATCGAGCTTATCTGCATCATATAACAATTTTGCTTCAATGGTTTCAGGAATATGACTCCCCCTGAATCTGTGTGTTCTGATGGAATGAATAATATTTTCTCTCTGCTCCTCTGACAAAGGAAGCTGGTTCACTATGGGAAGGGCTATCCTTGCCCCTTCTTTTGCGTGACAAAGAAAACCTTTGGAAGAATCCTGGTCATCCCGTCCAATATCATGGAGATAGGCAGCAGTTAAAAGTACATCCATATCGGCCATGGGACGTCCCATGCGGCGGCACAGCTCCACCACGCGGGCAGTATGATCCCAATTGTGGCTCCTCATTGAACCCTTTAACAAATCCTGCGCAATTTTTTTAACCTTTTCCTCTAATAGCTCTGATCTGTCCATATTCTTTTTTTATAAGCTCCCCGAATATAAAAATGTAGCCGCACAACCAGGGACCAGAATGGTCTTATTCATTAAATCATTACTGCTTCCGGGATTCATCTCCCCCACAGCATCTGTAATAATTGAATGAAATTTCAGATGGTTTTTTTTTAAATCTGTTTTAAGAAAAAGGGAATATTTTTCAGGTTTAAAAATGGATATAACCTTTTCTATCATAAAAACAGACTCTTTGTTAATTATGCTGGTATCAAAACTTGAGTAAGAGCCTTCGGGCTGTGGCGTAACATGGATGGCAAAGTAGTTATTATCCATAATTCCATTTATTGAATAACCACACGGCGAGAACATATGAGCATCCGTGACAGCACCAGGATATAATTGGTCAAGCCCCAGTACAGATGGAGCCTGCTGGAGCGTATTTGATTCTTTTTGGTAAAAATTTTCCATTGCAGAGCGATCCAGGTTATACATAAAAAGTTGAAGAGACTGGGGCCAGCTCACAAGAGGCCCATTGCACGGGGAATAAAAAATATCCATATAACACTGACCATTTACACTAAACTGGAAAGTTTTTCCTTTAAAAAATTTTGTAATATAGGCAGCATCCTCCAAAAACAGTTTTTTGCCGGAAAAACTGTTTTTTTTCCTTTCATAAAAAATGAAGGTTATATTCTGTTTTTTTATAATATTCAAAATTTCAGGCAAAGCTAAAACAGGAGCCGTACTGCCGCATGTAATCAAAAGAATCCGGTCATTCCAGATAAAAAGACTCGATTCAGACAATAAATATGAATTGATATATTCGTTTGATACTTTACTTATAACAGAGGCACCCACCGCCCTGACAACACCTTCCCAGACTGCATCACTATTTAACCAGGCTTTATGCTGTTTTGAATGAAGTATAATTTCAAGTCTCTTTTCAGGGCCTTCAAACTCCCCTGTTTTCTGATTACAGATTTGTCTTTCTAATCCTTCCATATAAAATATATTTTTCCGAAAACAGATATTATAGATTGTCAAATAATTTGAATGCCACAACATACTAAAAAACAACAACCTATCAAAAAATTACAAAAAAGACGAGAAATTTAGGATTTTGATACTAAAACCTGTTCAAATCATATGTTGATATTAGTTTAGTTATAATATTATAATATGACAATTTATTGTTTTATATGATTTTAATGTGCTTTACAGCTATGGGTTGAGTGGCAAATTCAATTCAATACAATTTTTTATGGAGATCATTTATGGATTTCGGATTATCAACTGAACAGAAAATGCTTAAAAAAAGCGTGAACGATTTTATGAAAAAAGAATGTACTGTCGAATTTTTACGAAAGCAGGATGAAGAAGAAGCCTATCCGTATAAGCTTTATAAAAAAATGGCAAAACTAGGCTGGTTTGGTCTTGCTTATCCTGAAGAATACGGCGGAAGTGGATTAAGTTCCACCGATTTCATACTGATGGCAGAAGAGATGGCCCGTTTTTCCTTTGAAATTACAGCTGGATTTGGCCTGACTGTTTTTTGTGGACTAATTGTTCTTAAACATGGTACTCAGGAGCAGAAAGATTATTATATTCCAGGTGTAATAAACGGAAAACAAAGATTATCCATAGCAATTTCAGAACCCGACGCAGGATCTGACGCTGCTGCCCTCTCCACAACAGCAGTATTGGACGGAGATTCCTGGGTTATAAACGGGCAAAAAACATTTCAGACTGCTGCTGACATTGATAATACCACCATGTGCGTTTTTGTACGAACAGATGAAGAGCTTCCAAAGCATAAAGGAATAAGTCTGATCCTGGTTCCAAATGATATAAAAGGAGTTACAATTACAAGAATCAAGACCCTTGCAAGAAAAATGATTCATACTTGTGAAGTTTTTTTGGATAATGTACGCGTACCCAAAACAAATCTTGTGGGCAAATTAAACAATGGTATGAAAATATTGATATCAGGACTTGAACTGGAAAGACTCTTTGCATGTTCCTCCTACAACGGCTCTGCCCAGGCTGCCATGGATCTTGCGTTGGATTATGCAAAAAAAAGACAACAGTTCGGCAAACCCATCGCCTCTTTCCAGGCCATAGCCCACATGCTTGCCGACATGCAGACAGAAATAGATGCGGCCCGTTTATTAACACAAAGAGCCATATGGATGCATGATCAGGGGATTCCATGCATGAAAGAGGTCAGCATGGCCAAATTATTCGGCTCTGAAACCTATGTTAAGGTCGCAAACCAGGGGATGCAGATAATGGGTGGATATGGATATACCATGGAATATGAAATGCAGCGCCACTTCAGGGACTCCAGGGTATTAACAGTGAGCGCAGGCTCATCCCAGATGCAGAGAACAGGAATTGCCAAAGCTTTAGGGGTAAAGGCTTAGTAGGGGTCAGGTCTTCATTCTTGACAAATAGCATGTAAAAGGCTATAAGATTCATTATCAAATTAACAGCAAAAAGGATCGATAATGGCTCGTCCCTTGAGAATAACCTATCCCGGAGCCTTCTATCATGT
>DAOWMW010000247.1 GCA_030642865.1 Desulfobacteraceae bacterium | reverse complement strand
GCAACCATTGATGCGCCTTGAAGACGACCACAAGCCCGGCGCAATTATGGGTAATTTTTATTTCATCCCCAATCTTAATTTTATGCGATTACAAAAAAAATGAAACGTACACCTGAGTGTTAACAGGGCAGGGGTATTGAAAGATATCCGGCTTTTGAGATAGCCCTGAATTATTCAGGTGATAAGCTGTGGCAGATTTGGCGCATCAGCTAATATTTTAATTATCAAAGGAGGAATGTATAGATGGCTTTTAACGCAGTGGAAATGGCTGACTGGCAGATTTCTGAAGAAGCAGAAAAAAATATGCCCTTGCCTGACGAATGGAGAGAAAAACTCGGACTTCAACCAGAAGAGATACTTCCCATGGGAAGGCTGGCCAAGCTTGATTTTCTTAAAATAATAGAGCGGCTTAAAGATAAACCCGATGGAAAATATATTGAAGTTACTGCAATTACACCTACTCCTTTGGGAGAAGGTAAAAGTACTACTTCACTGGGCCTCATGGAAGGTCTTGGAATGCGGGGTAAAAATGTCGGTGGAGCGTTAAGACAGCCTTCAGGCGGACCAACCATGAACGTTAAGGGTACAGCAGCAGGTGGAGGAAACTCACTTCTCATACCCATGACAGAGTTTTCTTTGGGCTTAACCGGTGATATCAACGATATCATGAATGCCCATAACCTTGCAATGGTTGCAATGACTGCCCGTATGCAGCATGAACGTAATTATAATGATGAGCAGCTTAAAAGGCTCACAGGGATGCGGCGTCTTGACATAGATCCTACCCGTGTAGAGCTTGGCTGGATCATCGATTTTTGTGCCCAGTCATTGAGAAATATTGTAATAGGAATGGGCGGACGTTTTGACGGTTATACCATGCAGTCTAAATTTGGTATTGCAGTGGGATCTGAGTGTATGGCTATTCTTGCCATTATCAAGGACCTTGCCGATCTGAGAAAACGTCTTGATGAAATTACCGTGGGATTCGACAAAAGCGGAAAACCTGTTACCACCGGAGATCTTGAAGTGGGTGGCGCAATGACTGCATTTATGCGAAATACCATTAATCCAACCCTCATGTCCACCGCTGAATACCAGCCATGTATGGTTCATGCAGGTCCATTTGCAAATATCGCTGTTGGCCAGTCTTCCATTATTGCGGATCGTGTTGGTCTGAAAATGTTCGATTACCATGTAACAGAAAGTGGCTTTGCAGCTGATATCGGTTTTGAAAAATTCTGGAATGTAAAATGCCGTGCCAGCGGATTAAAACCCCACGTTTCAGTTTTGACTTCAACCATTCGGGCCCTTAAGATGCATGGTGGAGGACCCAAGGTTGTGGCAGGTAAAGCATTGGCCGATGAATATACACAAGAGAATATAGGGCTGCTGGAACAGGGCTGCGAAAATATGGTACACCATATTAATACCATCAGAAAAGCCGGTATTAATCCTGTTGTATGCATTAATCGTTTTTACACTGATACTGATGCTGAAGTTGCTGTTGTTAGAAAAGTTGCTGAAGCTGCTGGTGCCCGCTGTGCAGAATCGAAGCATTGGGAAAAAGGTGGAGAAGGGGCTCTGGAATTTGCAGACGCTGTTATTGAAGCCTGTGAAGAAGAGAATGATTTTAAATATCTTTATCCTCTGGAGATGAAGTTGCGGGACAGAGTTAATAAAATTGCAACTGAAGTCTATGGAGCAGATGGTGTGAGTTGGTCCCCTGAAGCAGAAGCCAAGGCTAAAATGCTTGAGGCCGATGACCAGTATAATGATTATTCCACAATGATGGTTAAAACCCATCTCAGCCTTACCCATGATCCTGTATTAAAGGGTGTACCCAAAGGCTGGACACTTCCCATTCGTGACATTCTTATCTATTCCGGCGCAAAATTCCTTTGTCCATGTGCAGGAACAATCAGTCTGATGCCTGGAACCGGTTCCAATCCTGCGTTCAGAAGAATTGATGTTGATACAAAAACAGGGAAGGTAAGCGGATTGTTTTAAACAGCACCTTACTGTGAATGTTTTTTAAAAAAAATAGAGGGTTCGGAGAAATTCGAGCCCTTTATTTGTTAGGAGGTAGAGTTTAGTTATGGATTTTGCATTTTCAGAAGAAGATATTGCTCTGTCGGAAATGGTCAGGAAATTTACTGAAAAGGAACTGGCCCCTTATTATTCAAAATGGGATGCTGAAGGGATCTTTCCCAGGCATTTAAATAAAATGATGGGGGAGCTGGGTCTCCTGGGTATGACCATATCACCTGAAAAAGGGGGTATGGGGGCATCCCATGTTTCTGAGGGGCTTGTCACCGAAGAGACCTCAAGGGGTGATTGCAGCCTGACAATGTCTACCTTTATTGTGGGACATCTGGCTTCTGTTTTGTATGAATATGGTAATGAAGCCATTGTAAAAAAATTCGTTGAGCCTTTTATAGAAGGGGATAGTCTCCCTGCGTTCTGCCTTACAGAGCCCGGTTCGGGGACTGATGCAGTGGCCATGAGAACCACAGCCGTGAAAAAGGGGGCATCCTATATCCTGAACGGAGAGAAATCCGGAATTACCTCGATGATGGATGCTGATGTTGCTCTGGTCTTTGCAAAAACTGATGCTGCCCGGGGAGCTAAAGGGGTAAGCTGTTTTGTTGTTCCCACAGATCTGCCGGGAATTACCCGCCAGTCCTATGAAGATATGGGGTGCCGTGCCATAGCCCGGGGTTCAATATTCATGGATAATGTGGAAATCCCTGAAGAGTACCTGGTGGGTGAAGAGGGTGCCGGTTTTATCATGGGTATGGAAGGCTTTGACGTGAGCCGGATTCTTTTGTCACTGGAGGCCATAGCCCCTGCAATGGTATCTGTGGAAGAGACAATAAAATATACAAAAGAAAGAAATGCTTTTGGAAGACCCATTGCCACTTTTGAGGGTGTTTCATTTCCCATT
>DAOWMW010000166.1 GCA_030642865.1 Desulfobacteraceae bacterium | reverse complement strand
GCCTGACTGCGTTACGAAAACGTATAAATATCTTGATATTCCTGCGTTTTCACGCCTTGTCAGGCAGGCGCCTCAACACTTAAAATTGCCAATTTATTTTCGATCGAATCCTTAGGATCATGAACTTTATAAAATACCCATAATTACTTGTTTTTGTGCCCGTCTTCTGTGTTTGTTGCATCAATGGCCAAAATTGCGTAGGGGCATCCCCTTGTGGGTGCCCAAAATGCTCTGAGTATGCAACCATTGATGCGCCTTGAAGACGACCACAAGCCCGGCGCAATTATGAGTAATTTTTTTTCACGCTGGTCTAAAAATCTTCTGCCAGGCTGTTGAAAATTTTTTCAGCCAGACGCGGGGATAATTTTTTGATAGCCCGCTTACGGTTTAGTTCTGTTTTTATTTTATCCAGGGTAACTTCAAAAATTTCATTATCTGATATTTCTTTTATATTTCTTATTATCTTTCCATTTCGGTCTTTTAATATTAGTGCTACATAAACTGTAACCTTCCTTTCAAGAGATCTGTTGGAGCCTCTTCGTGCAACAGTATCTATCCTCATAAGATTAACAGTTCCTGAAACAGATGCGTCAGCACTCTGGGGTGATGACAGGGTCACCTCATTGCTCCTGGTGAATTCATAGATAATATCACTTGTAATAATATTTTCTATTCCAACCATGGAGGTCTTGTTGGTAAAGGTTGATATACTTACAGTTTTTATCCCTGCAGGGAGGGTACCCCCCCCTGAGAATCTGTATCCGCATCCCCAGAGGGATAGAGATAATATTAAAAACATCAGATGGATTTTTTTTATTTTTATGTCCAATTTTCCAATCTCTTGCGGTAGTGTCCCGTTAAAATTTTGGGGGTTGATCATAACATCGGCCATCAGGTGTGAAACCTGAGCTAGTGCCCGTCACACAAATAATTTCGACCTGAGCGGTTAGCTATCAGCAATTAAATGGGTAATTTATTTCATCCCCAATCCTGAGATCTATTCGGACACTACCGAATCTTCTGTTTATTGCGGGACGCTGATGAACAGAGTCTTTAAAATAATTTTCTGAAATCCTATACTACTATATTGACAAGCTTTTTTTTGACAAGAATAATTTTTTTAACAGGCTTGTTATTTATAAATTTTTGTACATGCTCGTCTGAAAGGGCAAGCTGTTTAATTATTTCATCTTTTTCGTCGGCTTTAACAGTAAATTTACTCCTGAGTTTACCATTTACCTGTACCACAAACAAAATTTCATCTTTCACCAGGGCATTTTTGCTGTAAGATGGCCATGGAGCAAGGAGAATACTCGTAGTGTTGCCGAGGGCCTCCCATAGTTCTTCTGCAATGTGGGGGACTATTGGTGATAAAAGAAGGGGGATCGATTCCATTGCAAACCTCATTACCTGTAAAGAGGTGCTGCTGTTTTTTTCTTTAAAACAATCATGATCAATACTGTAGATGGTATTTACCAGTTCCATTACAGCACTTATTGCGGTATTGAAATGGAATCTTTCTTCAATATCTTCGGTTACTTTTTTGATGGTTGCGTGGGTCTTTTGGCATAAATTTCGGATTTCATTGTTTAATTCATCAAGATTTCCATCAAAGGGCTTGATATGTTTTACCTGTTCCAAATATTTGAAATAAATCTGCCAGACACGTTTTAAAAAACGGGTGGAGCCATCCACTCCAGTTTCACTCCATTCCAGATCCTTTTCAGGAGGGGCCGCAAACAGACAAAAAAGTCTTGTTGTATCTGCTCCATAGGTTTTGATGAGATAATTCGGGTCTATAACATTTTTTTTCGATTTGGACATCTTTTCAATACGTCCGGTGGTTATTTTTTCCCCGCATTTTTTACATATTCCATTGGTATAATCAACTTCCTCTGGAAAAAGAAACCCATCTTCAGGGCATGATACAGTCTCTTTGCAGACCATCCCCTGGGTTAAAAGTCTTGTAAATGGTTCCTTGTATTTAACAAGATTCATATCCTTTAAAACCCGGGTGAAATATCTTGAATAGAGAAGGTGTAAAATTGCATGTTCAACACCACCAATATATTGATCCACCGGCATCCAGTAATCGATTTCATCTTTTTCAAACATCCCTGTATCGCAATCAGGGCTGCAGTATCTTTCAAAATACCAGGAAGACTCAACAAATGTATCCATGGTATCTGTTTCCCTGCGGGCATCATCTGCGCCGCATTTTGGGCATTTTGTTCTGGCAAAATAATCGAGAGTCGGAAGAGGTGATTTTCCTCCTTCCAAAAGGTCTGCGTCTTCAGGAAGAACAACCGGGAGGTCTTCAGAAGCAACAGGGACTGTTCCGCAGTTCTCACAATAAATTATTGGAATGGGAGCCCCCCAGTATCTTTGTCTTGATATACCCCAATCTTTTAACCTGTAATTTACAGTCCTTTTCCCTAACTCGTCTTTTTCAATGAATAAAGAGATCTCTTCTTTGGCTTTTTTGTTATCAAGTCCGTTAAACTGTTTGGAATTTACCATGACTCCGTCATCTGTATAGGCTTTTCCCATTGATGCCGCTTCAAGGTCATCATCAACCGGTTTTACAACAACAATTACCTCAAGATTATATTTTTTTGCAAATTCAAAATCCCGCTGGTCATGGGCAGGGACAGACATTACCGCGCCTGTGCCATATTCCATTAAAGCAAAATTTGCAGTATATATGGGTATACGTTTGCCGCTCAAAGGATTTATACAATATGCCCCCGTAAAAACCCCCTCTTTTTCGCAGGACTCTATTCCTCTGACTGTTCTGTCCTGTCTGGATATTCGGTCTATAAATTCATGCACCTTTTTTTCAGAAGAAGTCCCTTTGGCAAAAACCGGCACAAGGGGGTGCTCAGGAGCAAGGCACATAAATGTGGCACCAAAGATAGTGTCCGGCCTGGTTGTAAAAACAGATATTCCATCAGAGTTCAGATCTGGTTTGCCAGGCAGCTTTTCAATGGGAAATGTTATTAATGTTCCCAGACTTTTTCCTATCCAGTTTCGTTGCATTGTGGTAACTTTTTCCGGCCAGCCGGAAAGTTTGTCGCAAAAAACAAGAAGGTCTTCAGCATAATCGGTAATTTTAAAAAACCATTGTTTAAGTTTCTGCTGACGAACTTCTTTGCCGCACCTCCAGCACATGCCGGCTTCCACCTGTTCATTTGCCAAAACAGTCTGGCAGCTATCGCACCAGTTGATATAGGACTCTTTTCTGTAGGCTATATTTTTTTCATACATTTTCAAAAAAAGCCACTGTTCCCATTTGTAATATTCAGGCTTGCAGGTTGCAATCTCTCTATCCCAGTCATAGGAAAATCCCAGCCGTTTTAATTCTGTACGCATTGCATCTATATTGCTGTATGTCCATTTGGCAGGATGGGTATTATTTGCAATTGCAGCATTTTCGGCGGGCATGCCAAAAGCATCCCAGCCCATGGGATGGAGTACATTAAAGCCTCGCATTCTCTTAAATCGTGCCACAACATCCCCTATGGTGTAATTTCGCACATGGCCCATATGTATTTTGCCGGATGGATAGGGGAACATCTCCATGATATAATATTTTTTTTGGCCAGGATTATCTTTAACAGCAAACAGACCGGATTTTTCCCAGAATGACTGCCATTTTAATTCTATCTTTTCTGGATCATATTTTTCATACATTCTTTGATTTTGCCTTATGTTTATCATCACCCTCGTGGGTGAAATTTCTTATGTATTTCCTGTAAATGCTCTTTTACAATATGGGTATAAATCTGGGTGGTTGAAATATCAACATGGCCGAGCATTTCCTGTACCGCCCTTAAGTCTGCACCCCCACTTAAGAGATGAGTGGCAAAGGAATGTCTCAGGCTGTGGGGGGTGATATTTTTTTTAATACCTGCCATGGATGCGTACCGCTTTAAAAGTTTCCAAAATCCCTGTCTGGTCATCGGGTTTCCGGCTCTTGCCACAAAAAGATACTTGCTTGTGGTACCTTTTAAAAGCAAAGACCTGGCCGTTGTCAGATATAAATCTATTTTTTTTTTTGCATGAAGCCCAATGGGAACCATCCGTTCTTTTGATCCCTTCCCAAATATTTTTACAAAACATGCCTCAAGATTAAGATCAATAGTTGTCAGATTCACCAGTTCCGACACCCGGAGACCTGCAGCATAAAGAAGCTCAATCATTGCGTCATTCCTCACATCCGCAGGCTTGTTTGACGAAGGCGTATTTAAAAGGAGGATAACCTCCTCAACAGACAGG
>DAOWMW010000088.1 GCA_030642865.1 Desulfobacteraceae bacterium | reverse complement strand
TTACCTCATCTTCCGGAAGAGCCAAAAGAACAGTGCAAATATCATTAGAAACAGATTTTGAAAGAAGATGTAAATCTCTATAACCAGAATCCATAAAATCGGTAAACTTATCAAGATTGTCTGGATTTATCTTTATTGACAGCCTTAGACCTTTGAGAAGATTTATCCCCTTGTGTCTGATATGCTCCTTTTTAAGATCCCCGCGAATTTCATGGGAGATACGCTCCAAAGTACTCTCCACGGCTTTATCAGTGTCAACTTCCAGAACAAGATGCATCCCGCCTTGAAGATCAAGTCCCAGATTTATTTTTTTGTGAGGCCAGATATCAAGATTTATCGTGGGAAGAACATAGACAATTGCCATAACAATTACTGCAAAAGATGATAACAATACCCATGAAATATTTTTCAATTCTTTTATCCCCAAATATATGAGTAACGTGAAAAAAATATTCTATTTATAGATTTTCAGATAATTACCCGATTCTAAAATTCGGCATATGACCAAAGAGCGGAAGGAGTATTGTAATGCTCCAAAGACCAATAAGGGAGTAAAATTATTTATATGAAAATCTACAGTGCGCCGCCCAAAGATTTTACCGATAACCATGTGCAATTATTTATGTGAAAATCCATAGTCCTGGTTAGCCTTTTCCGGATTTGGCCGATTGTTGAATAATCCCTGCAAAACAGTGCGGTCAATAATTTCAACTGGTTGGATGTCATACTCTTTGGAATCATATAGCGCAAAATCAGGTGCCTGCAGAACTAAATATATCAGAATTTCCAAACCTGCATCACTTTGCAGGGGCTACCGATTGTTGCGCTGCAACACTTCCCCTGGAAATCTTGACACGAACTTTATCCGCAATTTCAAGGGTTACAACGGAGTCATCCAAACCTGTTATGCGACCGTAAAGACCCCCTCCCGTAATTATCTTGTCACCCTTCTTGAGATCATTGATCATCCGCTGCTGCTCTTTTTGTTTTTTTTGCTGTGGTCGAATAAGCAAAAAATAAAAAATAACAAACATCAGAATTAGAGGAATAAATGCGGCAAACCCTCCGGCAGCGTTACCTGATCCACCTTGTGTACCCATTGCATATGCGATATTAATCAAAATCTAAAAACTCCTTTCAAATATGGTTATGTTACATTAAAGGCCATTTCCAATTAATTTCAGGCCTCATTGGTTTCAGTACGATTTGTCCAAACTTATTAAAAAACTGCATAGCTAATTACAATTACAGGCTTACGAATCAAATCCATCACTAATTTATAAAATCTGCGAATCAATGATTGTACATAATAAATATCTTTGGTCAATAAAAATAATAGAAAATCAGGGCATGGTTTTAAGTTCGGCCACAGCTCAGAGAGAATACCTAAGGGACTAAAATAGAATCAACCCCGAAAATTATTTATAAAAAATGGGGTCTGCACAACTTTTTAATACATTCCCCAGGAACCTGACCGGTAATATTGATAAAGAACCGGATTTAGCTCCGAGTTTACTTTTATCTTTTCCATCCGGTTTTTATCAAATATCCCTTTACCAAAATGGAACATTGAAATTAAAGCGTCCTTATTCAAAAAATGTGTTTTTATATTTTTAAAATCACTATTTAAAATATTTTTTTTACCATCAAATGATTTCACATCATCATTTTTCAAACCAATAACCCATCCCCACTCACCCATTGTGGGTATGTGATTATGATAGGGGATAGTATGAAACCCTGATTTTTCCAGGGTTTTTATTATACACAAAAATGCATCCCGTGCAAAAAAAGGGCTTGTTGCCTGGGTGACAAGCACACCCCCTGCAATAAGGTGTCTTCGAATTTCATTGTAAAATTTTTCCGAATACAGATGGATAAGATCAATGGAATCCGGATCAGGCAAATCTATTATAATGACCCCATACATGTTTGAATCATGTGTTATAAACCTGGATGCATCTTCATGAATCAGGGTTACTCTGGTATCGTTTAAGGCACCCTGGTTTACCGAAAGTAAGACAGGATGCTTTTTCGCAAGAGCAGTCATTTCAGGATCTATATCCACCAGCAAAACAGTCTCAACTTCGTTATATTTCAAAACTTCCCTTAAAGCCAGGCCATCCCCACCGCCTAGAATAAGTACGTTTTTTATATTAGAAGCAAGTCCCATTGCAGGGTGAACAAGGGGCTCATGATATTTTTCTTCATCAAATGTGGAAAACTGCTCCTGGCCGTTAATATATAGCCAATAGTATTTTTTCCACCTGGTAATTACAATTTTCTGATATGCTGTTTGAGCGGAATAAATAACCTTGTCTTTATACTTCTGCTGCTCTCCATACCTTATTACAGGTTCGGCAAAAAACCCAAGAAGAATCAAAAAAACAAGTGAAGCTGCAAATAATAATGCGATCAGTTTTTTTCTGACCAAAAGAAAATTAAAATGCCAGTAGAGCAAAGAAGCTACCAGGAAATTGACAGAACCAAGGAAAATGGGGGTATAGGTGAGCCCCATGCAGGGAAGGGCAAAAAAAGCAAAAAAAAGCCCGCCAAAAAGAGAACCTATATAATCCTTTTCCATAACATCTGAAATGTTTACCCTGAGGTCTTCATACTCCTGATTTAATCGAATCACAAGTGGAATTTCAAGGCCGATAAGGGTCCCAATGGCAATGGCCTGGGCATAGATTACAAGATTTACAGAAGAGGAATAAGAAGAAACTCCGTAGGCAAGCGCTGCAGACATGGCGCAAAGTAATGAAAGAGCGAACTCTGTAATAATAAACGCGTCCAGCAGTCTCTCGGCAATATGTCGACTCAACCTGCTTCCCAGCCCCATTGCAAAAAGCATCAGAGACATTACCATTGTCCACTGAAAAACGGCATTTCCAATGAGATAGGTGGCAATAGTAGATAAAACGAATTCAGCTACTATGCCTGCGCATCCGGTTGCAAAAAGAGATATCTTCAGAATTGAGCTTTTTTTTATTATATACACCAGCAGATAACAAAGGAGCTTGAAATATAAGAAAGAGCTTCAATATATGCAGCTCCCATATTAGGCTTCTCCTGTTTGGCTATTTCATCAGAAAGTTTTACAGTTGGCAAAAGAAGTTTGTCTGTGAGAAGGCGTATAACAGGAAGGAGAATAAGACCAAAGAGAGCAACCGGTATAAATTCAGAAAACAGAACTGACCAGGATTCAAAATCAGCCATGGCAGCCGTACCCACAACCATACCTGTTGCAATGAGAACACCGGCAAAGCTTATTCCTGCCGCAACATTATCTTTTTCGATCTCATCGTGAATATCATAGCATGTTATAAGGTTATAAACCAGGGCAGCAATTATCAGCATTGCCTGGCCCATAAGCCAGAATAAAAGGGCAGTCCATATGGTTCCCCCTGCTCCGGATACAGATCCGAAAATAACCAGACCAGACCCAACACATACCCCGAACAAAACAGCTCCGGCACCTTCATTTTGATCCCTGATCAATTCATCTGTTATTCTGAACTTATACAGAATCAATTTATCACATACTGACCAGGAAAGATTCATAAGAATAATACTCAAAAAGCCGTAAATAGAAAGGTCAATGAGATCTGCAATTATTCCGCTGGATGGACCTTCAATGGCTCCGCCTATGGACAAAACAAGCCCTAAATAATACCCGCCAATACCAAGGGCGAGGGCAGGATTATCCTTTTGAGCAAGCTCATGGGTAAGATCATATTCCCTGTGAAGCAACTGATTTACCAGCTTTCCCACATAAAAAATGGTATAAAACCCAATTATCATAATTATTGCTGTTATAATATCATCAAGATTCATATGCTATTTTCCAAAGCCTCCGGCTCTTGAGCGATAACCTGTTCTGGTACGACCTACTCTTTTGGCCACCTTGTTTTTAAATGAGGTTTTTTTCATTTGCTCCCTTTTGTTATAGCGAGAGTAAAAATCAGGTCGATTTTTTTTTGTAAGGGTCCCATTGGTTCCGTATTCATTGTTCCTTCCAAAATACGGAGCATTCCTCCTTCTGGACTGTTTATAAGAGTCATAGTCTCTTCTATATATGGGACGGTTGACACCTCCCAGCAGCGCAGAAAACAATGCATATTTTCCATAAAACTCCCAAAACGTTCCGCCTCTATGGTCATTTTGCCAGTGTCCATAGCGCTGGTCTCCAACATGCTGATACCCAGGGGGGAGAGCACCGGATATAGCCTCTCCATCCTTTTTTGCGACCAGGGTCATTCCCAAAAAAGATTCATTTAACCTGTAATCTTTTTCAGAAATTTCCATCCATCCAGTTTTATACTGCTGGTCACCCTGAATAACACAATACTTATGAAAATATTCGGGGATAAAGTTCCCTTCCTGTTTCATATCTTCGAGTATTATGGAATAATCAGGAGCATTTTTCAATGAGGTTTTAATCTTTTCCAGGGGCTGGCCAGAGCCGCTGTTACTTCCACAGCCACACAAAAGTATTAAAATAGCTGATACCGTAAAAAGGAAAGATCCTCTAAAATTATTATTTAAAAATTTATACATCGATAAAATATCCGTCAATCAATAGATAGTCACAATTATACCAGGTATTCTTCATCCCCTGCCCTGTGAAGCTTGATAATATTAGTGGAGCCTGTTTTAAGCGCAAGACCGGTTACAATAACAATAAGATCACCTTTTTTAATATACTTTTTACCAATAATTATATTTTCCCCGGCCTCAATAATCCGTTTTGTATCATAAATCTCCGGGATGAGCAAGGGTACGACACCCCACACAAGTGACATACGATTATATACTTTCTCCGAAGGTGAGCAAGAAAAAATCGATTTTTCAGGCCGCTGTTTTGAAATAAGTTTAGATGTTTTTCCTGACACAGAAAAAGCCAGAATCATTGCAGCATCAATTTCATGAAGGAGATATACGCTTGATTGGGCAACGGCATGGGTAATCAGATCATTGGGATCCTTCTCATGTTTCAGGTTATATTTCATAAATGGTGTTTTTTCTGACTCAGTTATAATTTTGGTCATCATCTGTACGGTTTCAACCGGATATTTGCCTGATGCGGTCTCCCCTGAAAGCATTACCGCATCGGTTCCATCGTAAACAGCATTTGCAACATCCGAAGCTTCTGCCCGGGTGGGTACAGGGTTGTTAATCATGGTTTCCAGCATCTGGGTGGCTGTTATAACAATCTTGTTCCTTCTTATGGCTTTATGGATAATCTGTTTCTGAATTCCAGGAACCTGTTCAGGGTTCAGCTCAACCCCTAGATCTCCTCTTGCAACCATAACACCATCTGCTATCTCTAAAATTTCATCTAAATTTTCCACGGCTTCAGGCTTTTCAATCTTCGCAATAACAGGGATGTCAGCCCCCTGCTTTTTTATTATTAATTTAATTTCTTCCAGATCTTTTGCACGTCTTACAAAAGAAAGGGCAAAATAATCAACACCCAGCTTAATTCCAAAATTAAGATCTTTTATGTCCTTATCTGTTAAAGAGGGAGCCGAGACATTAACACCAGGCAGATTAATCCCCTTATGTTCCTTTAATATCCCTCCATTTATAATTTTACAGGTAACAGTATCTTCTGTTTTGGATAAAACGCTTAACCCCATCAATCCATCATCCATGAGTATTTTATCACCCACAGTAACATCTTTTGAAATATCCTTATAAGTGGTGGAAACCATGGCAGAAGTACCAAGAACCTGCCTGGAAGTTATAGCTATTATTTTATCTTTTTTCAGTTCAACCGGATTATCCCCCAGCAACAGGCCTGTTCTTATTTTTGGGCCTTGAAGATCCAGTATTATACCCACAGATCTGTTCATCTCCCGGGATAAAGAGCGTATGAGGTTAACAGCTCTTGTATGCTCACTATACCTTCCATGGGAAAGATTAAGCCGTGCAACATTCATCCCTGATAATATCATCTTTTTCAATACTTCTTTTGTATTTGATGAAGGGCCCACTGTTGCAACAATTTTTGTCTTGTTTAACATAAAATGGTCTCCATTTTAATATATT
>DAOWMW010000091.1 GCA_030642865.1 Desulfobacteraceae bacterium | reverse complement strand
GGCCTGATTAATAAAAACCACGTCATTTTAATGAATCACTGGTATCCAGTTCCTGACATTCTGGCCGAATACACCCTTTTTGTAACTTTGCCTGAAGATTTCATCGGAGTATCTGAAGCAGAAACGGTTTCCACAACACTCACTGGTAATATAAAATCTTATAAATTTCAATTTGACCATCCAGTAAATCAGCTCCATTTCATAGCATCAACAAAATATATTGTGCAAAAAAGTAAATATAATAATCTTGCCATTGAAACATATTTTTTCAAAAAAAATGCTGATTACGCACAAGCATATATAGACCATACCCGTAAATATCTTGCCACGTATGAAAAAATGCTTGGGCCATATCCATACAAACGCTTCGCAATTGTTGAAAATATCTTTCCCACGGGGTACTCCATGCCCACATTCATCCTCCTTGGCAAAGATGTTGTTAAGCCCCCCTTTATTGTTAAAACTTCACTGGGACATGAAATCCTGCATGAATGGTTTGGAAATTATGTTTATACTGATCCTTTACACGGAAGCTGGGCAGAGGGGATTACAACTTATCTTGCAGATTGTCTTTATGCTGATCTTAAAAAGCAGGGGGCAAGCTATCGCAAGCAGATCATGCTCGATTATGGGGCATATGTTAATCAGAGTAACGCCATCAAAACAGCCGAGTTTAAAACAAGGCAAACCAGAGCTCAAAAAGTTACAGGTTATGGTAAGTCAGCCATGATATTCCACCAGTTAAAAGAGGAGTATGGTGACCATATTTTTTTTGAAGTCCTTGATGAATTTATAAAAAAAAATAAATTTCGTAAAGCCTCATGGCACGATATTCAACGAGCATTTGAAACAATCACAGGAGACAGTCTATACTCGTACTTTGGGAACTGGCTTAACAGAAAGGATATTCCTGATATTGATGTTGAAAATGCACAAATTATTGTTGAAAAGGGTCAACTTTTATTAAAATTCAGCCTTATACAGAAAAAAGAGCCATACCCCTTACGAATTCCCCTGTCAATACATTATACAGGAGGTGTAAAAAAGAGTTGTTTTAATACTAAAAAAGCCGTTAAAAAAATTATTGTTCCCCTGGAAGAACCCCCTGTGGAAGTTATTATTGATGAGGATTATTCAATCATGAGGGAGCTTCATAATGATGAGACCCCGCCGATTCTGGCTTCTCTTATGGGGGCTGAGAAATTGATCGTGGCAGTCTCTGGCAAAAGACGATCTTTGCTCAAAACCCTTCTCAAGTACCTTGGGATTAGTAATATTACATATATTGCACCGGATAAAGTAACCATGGCAATGTTAAAGGATAATTCTATTTTAATAGCAGGTTATGACAATCAATTAACAGAGATGCTCCTTGGCAGCCAAAATATTCCGGATGACGGGCTTCGCCTTAAAGCATATAAAAATCCCTACAATTTTTTGAAACGCCTGTTCCTCATTCATATTAAAAATATGCAGGAGATTAAAGCGGTCGGTCGCAGCCTGACATATTATGGAAAATATACTGAGCTGGCATTTAATGATGGGGAAAATACCCACAAGGTTATTGCCCACGCCAAAAATGGTATATCGGTTATATCCAGAGAGGCCACCCTGGCGGTGAGGCCTGATACCATGGCCACCCTGGAAGATATCATCCCTGAAATCGTAAAAAAACGTGTTATTTATGTGGGGGAGCAGCATAATCTTTTATCCCATCATATTAATCAGCTTACGATTATTAAAAAATTAAATAACGAAGGTTTTAAATTTGGCGTGGGAATGGAAATGTTTCAGATCCCATACCAGAAGGCCATAAATGATTATATGGCTGACCGGATTAATGAGCGCCAGTTTCTTGAGGAGACCCGGTATTTTAAAATGTGGCGTTTTGATTATAATCTTTACAAACCGGTGATAGACTATTTAAAGCAAAACAAGATACCATTGATAGCCCTTAACATTGATGGCGACATTTCCCGTAAGGTTGCACGCCTTGGTATGGGAGGACTGACAGATAAGGAAAAATCGTCTTTGCCCGGGGCTATGGATTTAACAAATGAACAATATATCGGGGATCTTTATGATCTGTTTACCCTGCATAAAATGACGACCGATATTAATAATTTTAATTATTTTTTTCAGGCCCAGATTCTCTGGGATGAAAGTATGGCGGAATCGGCCATTAATTTTTTAAAAAAAAATCCTGGGAAAAAGCTTGTTGTACTGGCAGGTAACGGACATATGAGAAACAGGTATGGAATTCCAAAACGAGTATTCAGGCGTTTAAAAGAACCTTATGCTGTTATTCTTCAGGATGATGAGATTAAAACCAAAATTGCCGATTTTGTTCTTTTAACCACAAAAATCGATGGGAAAAAAGCTCCTCAACTAGGCGTAAAAATTGTTGAAAAGGAGGAATCTCTGACAATAGCCAGTATCCTCCCCAATGGCCTGGCCATGGAGGCCGGATTAAAGGAGAATGATATTATTACCAGATTTGATGATCAGCCTGTAAAATCCTTATCTGACCTTAAAATCGCTCTTTTTTTCTGTGAAGAGGGAGATAAAGTCAGGGTTGAGCTTAAAAGAGGCAAAGAAAAACTGTATAAAGAGATTAATATTATTTCATCCCGCGAGCATTAGATTTACTAAAATTTGGTCACCTCTGTTAAAAATGGAAGTAATTATTCAGTCATCTGGCCTTCCCAGGATCATTACCTTAAGGTCTGTACAAACATAAATACTTTATGGTATACTATAAACTGATATAATCAGGTTCAGCCATGATGGGTTCTTTTTTAACGTTTTCTAGTACATTTACACAATTTCAAAATTTCAATCAGATTATACCTGTTCTTGTGCCCGTCTTCCGTGTTGCATCAATGGCCAAAATTGCGTAGGGGCATCCCCCCTTGTGGGTGCCCAAAATGCTCCGAGTATGCAACTATTGATGCGCCTTGAAGACGACCACAAGTCCGGCGCAATTATGGGTAAATTATTTCATCCCCAAGCTTTAGCTCTGTCTTTGAAATATTTTATTCTATTTCCCCGGTAAAATTTTCAGTCATTCTGGTTTCGACGAAAATTATAAAATTTATTAAAAACACAAAAATGATAACAAAAAAGAAAGCTTCACGTATATTGGAAAAACGGGCTAAAAAAGAACCCAAAGGGCTTTTATCAATAATTTTCAAGTGGTCTGTTATATTATCTTTTATTTTTTTGATATGTGCCGGTCTGGTATGCTTCGGCATTTATCTTTATATTATTGAAGGACTGCCGAAAATATCAGGGCTTACGGATTATAACCCTCCCATAATAACCACAGTATATTCGGACGATAACAGAAAAATAGCTGAATTTTATAATGAAAGAAGAATTCTATGTGAACTTTCAGATATTCCCAAAATGCTGCAGGATGCATTTGTTGCTGCAGAGGATGCAAGATTTTATCAACACAAGGGGATTGATGTTGTAAGTATTATGCGGGCTTTTATAAAAAATCTTAAAGCAGGAGCTATTGTCCAGGGAGGAAGTACAATTACACAGCAGGTTACAAAATCATTTTTTTTAACTCCTGAAAGAAGTTATACTCGAAAGATTAAAGAAGCGATTTTGTCATATAACATTAGTAAAAAATTTACTAAAGAAGAAATTCTTTACCTATATTTAAATCAAATTTATTTTGGGCATGGTGCCTATGGGGTTCAGGCGGCATCTGAAAATTATTTTGGAAAATCTGTTAATGAATTAAATCTGGCCGAAGCGGCCATGCTTGCGGGGCTGCCCCAGGCCCCCAGCAGATACTCTCCTTTCAGTTTCCCTGAAAAAGCAAAACAAAGACAGATATATGTTTTAAATCGAATGCTGACAGAGGGCTATATCACTAATATACAGGCTTCGGAAGCGATCAATAAAAAACTTGATATAAAAAAAAGGCGGAACTGGTATATTGAAGAAGTCCCTTATTATGCTGAATATGTAAGGCAATATATAGAGAGAAAATATGGCAAGGATGCTTTATATGAAGAGGGCTATGAAATTTATACAGCTGTTAATATAGAAATGCAGAAAGCAGCCCAAAGAGAAGTTAAAAAAGGTTTAAAATTAGTTGATAAGCGTCAGGGATACAGGGGGCCGCTGAAACATCTTGAAGATGAAGAAATTGAAACCTATTCAAAAAAAATTACGGAAAAGCTCCAGGGGAATCCCCCGGCAACAGGGAGTATCCTTACAGGTGTTGTTATAAGTATTAACAATACAGATAATTATGCTGCAATTCGTATGGGGAATGTTTTGGGCCGGCTAAAAATAAAAAATATGAGATGGGCAAGAAAACCTGATCCTGATATTCCTTATTACAATGCAAGAGTATATAGTCCAGGAGAGGTTTTGAAAATTGGGGATGTAATATATGTGAAGATAAACGAATATATCGAAAATATGACGATGTTTGATTTGTCACTGGAACAGACCCCTGACGTGCAGGCTGCCCTGCTCTGTATGGAAGCTGGTACTTCCCATGTAAAGGTTATGGTTGGGGGCCGTGATTTTAAAAACAGCCAGTTTAACAGGGCTATTCAGTCGAAACGTCAGCCCGGATCTGCTTTTAAACCGATAATATATGCTGCAGCCATTGATAAAGGGTATACGCCGGCAACAGTACTGATCGATTCCCCCATTGTTTTTCATAATCCTGAAGATGATTTTCCGTGGAAGCCAAGCAATTATAAAAAGAAATTTTATGGGCCAATACTTTTAAGGGAGGCCATTGAAAAGTCACGCAATGTTGTTACAATAAAAATTTTGCAGGATATAGGGATAGATTATCTTATTGACTATGCAAGAAAAATGGGTATTTCATCACATTTAAGCAGAGACCTCTCCATCGCCCTTGGATCCTCGGGCATATCCCTCCTGGAGTCTATTCAGGCATATTCGGTTTTTTGTAATTCAGGGTATCTTGTCCAGCCTGTTTTTATAACAAAAATCATGGACAGGAATGGAAATATTGTTGAAGAGGCAGAACCTGTCAGAAAAAAAGTGATTGAAAAAACCACAGCATATATTATGACCAGTCTCCTGGAGGGTGTTGTCAAGCGTGGAACCGGCCGCAGGGTTCGTGCCTTAAAAAGACCTGTTGCCGGAAAAACAGGTACAACCAACAATCTGTTTGATGCATGGTTTGTGGGGTATACTCCGGGTTATATAACAGGTGTCTGGGTTGGTTTTGATAATGAAAAATCCCTTGGAGAAGGAGAAACCGGTTCCAGAGCTGCAAGTCCCATTTGGATAGAATTTATGAAGACTATTTTATTAGATAAACCTGCAAGAATTTTTTCTGTGCCTGAAGATATTGTTTTTTCAAAGATAGATGCAAAAACAGGTCTTCTCCCAATACCTGAAACTGAAAAGACTATTTTTGAGTGTTTTAAGGAAGGGACTGCGCCTGCCAAATATACCCCAAAGCCCGGTTCTGTTGTGGAGCCTGAAGCTTTTTATAAAAATATGGGCCAGTAAATCCATATTTTTTATTCCCTGGAACTATTTTGCAGACACTATTGATCAAGACAGGTATTTATAAATGATTAAACCAAAAATTGCAATTATTGGCGGTACAGGCCTGGATGAAATTGACGGGATTACTGAAAAAAAGATAATTAAATGCAACACACCTTTTGGGTACCCCTCTTCTGAAATTATCATCGGGGATATTGACCATACTCAAATTGCCTTTTTATCCCGCCACGGTACGGGACACTCGATATTACCATCGGAGATAAATTTTCGGGCAAATATTTATGCCTTAAAGGTCCTGGGAATTGAGTCTATATTATCCGTCAGCGCTGTTGGAAGTCTCAGGGAAGATATTGGACCCATGGATATTGTTTTGCCGGATCAATTTTTTGATGGAACAAAAAACAGAGTTTCAACATTTTTTGGAAAGGGAATTGTGGC
>DAOWMW010000050.1 GCA_030642865.1 Desulfobacteraceae bacterium | reverse complement strand
TTTCGCGCCTTGCCAGGCAGGCGCCTCAACACTTAAAATTGCCAATTTATTTTTTAGCGAACCCTAAGGATCGTGAATTTTATTAATTATGGGTAATTTATTTCATCCCCAATCCTAACCTTATTCGTTATAACCAACCCCTGAAAAACACTAATCTAAAATACGTATTTTGCCCATATTCGTACAGTATTTAAATTCTCATGGGGGGCTGCATTGGCCCATGCACCATTGTAATGGTCTGAATTTATAAGCGCACCAAAAAGGGTAAGGTTATTATTTACAGAATATTTTGTCATTAATTCAAGTGATTCTGAATTTTTATGGGGGATGGCTGTTGTTTTGCTGCCGTGGTGGTAATGGGCATAACTTGCGATTACTTTAAGCCCTTTTAACGGATTAACAGCTATAACACCTTTAAAAGCATCTGTATCTGTGGCACCGGCTATATCGCCATCACCTGAAAGGGTTGCAGTATAAAGTGGAGTCTTTATGCCATTGTCAGAAAATTTGTCTATTCTCTCTGTACCGCTGTCTGTGGTGCAGGCTGCTGCAGTCAATTCAAAGAGTCCCATATCTGCTGATATTTTTCCACCAAAAGCCTGTGTTTCATCTGCGCCTGATTCATCAGTATTAATTATAACATATTGAGCAGCAAGATTAAACATGAAAATCTTGGTGCTGGCATCAAGATATGCCCCTTCTTTGTTATGGTGGTCATCAACATAATAATAGTAGGCTGATAATTTAGTATTGGGAATAGCTTTGGTAACCGCACCTGCCATGACGATTCCATCTTCAGCTATCTCTTCAAATCTTTCATTTTTCAGCCTTCTTTCATCTGTTACATACCCTGCTATGATAATTGTATCTTTGATATCTTTATTTTCGAGCATACATGCCTCAAAATTCACCGGCCACAGTGCCCATGTATCACTGTTTATAAGGGGGGATTTAATATTTTGCCTTCCGACTTTGGCTGTAGTATTACATAATTTATAGAAAAGATAAGCTTCCCCAAGCCATGACCAGGTCTAATTTTCAGGAACACCGTGCATACTTTTATCTGCAAAATGGCCATATGTATTCAAATCATCAATGGCATAAAATGTGGCCCCTGCCTTGAATCCGTAAAAGGAATCGGTAATATATCCAAGTTTTACACCGGCATCAAAAATAGTATTTTCTTTTTCAAATATATCTTCACCATTTCCATCGTGATCATTTGTCTGGTACCAGAATTTTACTTCACCACTTGTTTTGCCATTTTTTATGGCATCCACCAGGCTCTCATCTGCGAAAGCCATGGTAATGCCTGCGTAGAAAAATGTAATCAAAACAAATAATAGAATAAGTGGCTTGCTAAACCTCATTTTTTCTCCTTTGTACACAAAATAATTCATTATAATTTAAAAATACGCTGATTATAACGAATTTAGGGAAGGAGACAACCAGTTGATATTTTAACATTTATTGTGTCTCTGCTGTATCAGCAGTTATCAGGGTTATCTGTTAAAAAGGGAATATATTTGCACGGTGATGCAAAATAAAATCCCAATAATTATCAACACAAAGTCTTACATAATAAGGCTTTGCATAAAAAAATGGCCAGGTTATGGCCTCCCCAGGATCCATTATAATCAGAAAATGTGTTCAGACGAAAATTATTGATGATCTGTCTTAAAAATTTTCAGATAAAATTATGATTTAAATAAACACAGGTATTGAAGAAAAAGGAGTGGGCATGTTTACGTGGATTGCGAAAATCTAAAAAGAATGGTGCCGAAGGGGAGACTCGAACTCCCACGAAAATAATTTCACTAGACCCTGAACCTAGCGCGTCTACCAGTTCCGCCACTTCGGCATATGAGAGGTTAAAATGTATTGATATTCTCCGGAAATGCGTATAAATATATAATATTATTTTTTTTTGTCAAGCCTAATCAAACTATTTAAGATAAATTAAATGCAACTTATTAATAATATAGAAAATATAAAAGAGCAGTTTATTAATCCGGTAATTACTATTGGAAATTTTGATGGTGTCCATGTGGGGCACCAGGCCCTTTTGCATGAAGTTATTAAAAAAGCTGATTCCATACATGGTTCCTCTGTTGTTTTGACATTTAAACCGCATCCCATGAGAGTATTAAAAAAGAATAATCATTTCCCCCTGATCACCTTATGTGAACAAAAGGTTGAACTTATTGAAGCAATCGGGATTGATTTCCTTCTTTGTCTCCCTTTTACTCTGGAGTTTGCTTCTTTACCGGCTGTAAACTTTATTGAAGATATCCTGGTGGGCAGCATTGGAATGAAAGCAATTGTGACTGGTAAAGATTATACCTTTGGGAAAAACCGCCAGGGTAATATTGAATTATTGAATCAATATGCTACTCTTCACGGCTTTGAGGTGATTGTTAAAAACTGGATAGAGGCTACGGTTAACAGCCCTTACAGAATCAGCAGCACAAGGATACGCAGACTTGTAAAGGATGGTGATCTGGAAAATGCCCAAAAACTCCTTGGCCGCTATTATCAGATAAGAGGTATGGTTAAAAGAGGACGCGACAGGGGTGGGAGGCTCCTTGGGTTTCCCACCGCAAATATCGAGTTAAAAGATGAACTAAGTCCTAAAAGAGGGGTCTATGCAGTTACTGTGGAGTATGGTGGGGATTTGTTAAAGGGGGTTGCAAATATAGGATATAGCCCAACTTTTGATGACCATATTTTCACAGTTGAAGTTCATGTACTAAATTTTAATGGTGACATGTATGATCAGCCGGTTAAGGTTAATTTTGTTAAACGGATAAGGGATGAAAAAAAGTTTTCTTCAGTCAATGAATTGGCGCAGCAGATTGGGAGGGACGTTAAAAAGGCTGATGCTCTGCTGACGGGGTCACATCTTAAAACTTAAATATTAATATTTCCTTTTGCAAAGGGTGTATATCTCAATGGAAATGGACAGGTGGCGGATATGGACTCCGCCCCTACTTTGGAAAACCGGGGTATTACGTTATACGTTAGCAGGAAATAACACCCAGTGGGTGAAAACACATCCTGTAATCATTTCGGCTAATAGCTAACCGCACAGCTTGAATAATTTCAACGAGTTACATGTCATACTCTTTGAAATCATAATTTCCGAGTTTATCTTTAATGATATCAGAAGATCAGCGCATATATGATGGTTTGTTAACCTTTTTTAAGTTCCATTGCCGCTTCCATTGCAAAATAGGTCAGTATCATATCTGCACCGGCTCTTTTAATTGAAACCAGCATTTCCATCATCACTTTTTTTCCGTCAATCCATCCTTTTTCAGCGGCGGCCTTGACCATGGCATACTCTCCGCTGACATTATATGCGGCCAGGGGAAGATCAATTTCGTCCCTTAGGCGGCTGATAATGTCAAGATAGGAAAGAGCCGGTTTAATCATTATTATATCCGCCCCTTCTTCCACATCCATGGCGGCTTCCCGTATTGCTTCCAGGCTATTTGCAGGGTCCATCTGATAGGTTCTCCTGTCTCCAAATTTAGGGGCAGAATCTGCAGCATGGCGGAAGGGCCCGTAAAAAGCAGAACAGTACTTGGCTGAATAGGACATAATGGGAAGGTTTGTAAACCCGTTTTCGTCCAGAGCTTCCCTTATTTCTAATACGCGGCCGTCCATCATGTCGGATGGCGCCACCATGTCTGCACCAGCCTCTGCGTGGGAAAGGGCTGCTTTTGCAAGAAGATCCAGAGTGGCATCATTATTTATGGTATTTCCTTCCACAAAACCGCAGTGACCATGATCAGTATACTGGCATAAGCAGACATCGGTTATAACAATAATCCCCGGGACTTTGCTTTTAATAGCATTTATCCCCTTTTGTACAACACCTTTTTTTGCGTATGCCTGGGTACCCAGGGGATCTTTTTTTTCAGGTATTCCAAAAAGTACAATCGCCGGAATTCCAAGGTTATAGATCTTTTTTGCCTCTTGAACAAGATTCTCCACTGATAATTGATAATGCCCCGGCATCGACTCAATTGGATTTTTTACATTTTTTCCGGATATGGTAAAAAGGGGGGCGATCAGGTCATCTGTGCTGAGTGCTGTTTCACGTATCATTCTGCGAAACTCTTTATTTTGACGCAAACGCCTGGGTCTGTAGTATGGAAATAGCATTTATGTCCTTTTGAAATAGAAATTTTAGCAGGTTAGGATCGTGAATTTGTTTCATCCCCAATCCTTAAAGATTTTTCATCTCTTTTTTTATAAGTCCGCTGATAAAATCATCAGGAAGAAGTATGGCATCTTTTGTAATAAAAAACAGATTTTTTTCAGTTTTATCCCGAATAAGCATGAGCCCCCGCTTGAAATCGATGGTGATTTTATCCAGCAGCTCCTCGGATGTTGCGGAAGATTCAATAACCTGTTGCACAAGGTAATCTATGGCATCGTCTTCAAGAATAATATTGATATTGTGGATATTTAGAAAAGAGAGCTCTATCTTTTTTGCATCGTCGTAAAATTCCTTGACCTGCTGTACAGCGTTTTCCACATCGGTTATCTCCCTTGTATAATAAGATGCAACATTATTGATTTGCGTTGGGGTCAAGGAAATATCATATTTTCGTAAAAACATTTTTTTGTTTGATTCAAGGTATTCTTCTATTACTTTTTTTTCATATTGAACAAGATCCTGGAAAATTGCATCAACGCCTGATGGGGCATCTCCCTTCTCAAAGTCTGCAAGGGTATCTTCAGAGTGTTTTACAGAGGTCAGGGTTGCTGCAACTCTTTTAATATCAAGGGAAGGAAGCCTCTTTTCAAACAGCAGAAGGGCTTTTTCAACAGTACTTACAAGTCCCCTTGCGCCTGTATTCTCTTTAAAAGCCTGGTACGCAAGGTAACGGAGAAGCTCTTCCTCAAATTTTATAGTTATTCCATATGCAGCAAAATCAATTTTTTTGCCAAGAATAATTGGATTGTTGGGATTTTTAAGAATCTGATAAAGGTCTTGCTTAGTAAGTTTCTCAAAAATTGCAGTCACAGGGAGCCTGCCTACAAATTCTGATTCAAAGCCAAATTCGACTAAATCTTCCGCTTTTACATGTTGTAAAAAATTGATTTCTTCTTCGGCTTTTTTGATTTCTGCACCGAAACCTATTTTTTTGTTTCGCACTCGTTTTTTTGTTATTGAAGATAGCCCGTTAAAAGCTCCGCTCATAATAAAAAGAATATTTTTAGTGTTAATTGTACGTTTTTCACGTTTTCCTGTTTTGCGGAAGTTTTCAATCTCCTGGAGCATGGATATGGGGTCGTGGGGAACCTTCAGATCAATATTTGTCTCTTCCATCGGTTTTAAAAGGGCGCGCTGAACCCCTGTGCGGGAAATATCTGCACCAATAAAGTTATTTCTGGAAGCAATTTTATCAATTTCATCAATATAGATAATACCATACTGGGCAAGTTCAATATTATCATCTGCTTCCCTTACAAGGTCCCTGATCAGGTCTTCAACATCTCCCCCAACATATCCTGTTTCGCTAAATTTTGTTGCATCACCCTTAACAAAAGGGACACCGATTTTTTTAGCGATGAGTTTTATCATATATGTTTTGCCGACTCCTGTGGGGCCGATCATTAAAATATTATTTTTGATCCTCCCCACCATGTCGTTCGATTTTTTGGGGGCCTTCTGCATCCATTTAACCCGATTAAAATGGGTGCATATTTTTGTGGACAGAATAGCTTTTGCCATATCCTGTTTTACAATATACTGATCAAGATGTGCCACCAGCTCCTCAGGGATTAAATCAAAAACAAAGGGTTTGGGCGGTTCAGCAGATTTGCCGGTTTTGTCGGAAGGCTCTGTCTGGGCCATAATTGACGGAGAAATGACTTTTATCTTCCCACCAAATTTTTTTGATAAAAATTCACCTATCTCTTTTTCTATTTCCACAGGGCCTGGTATTTTTTCATTAATTTCTAGCATAATATAAAATTATAATCCTTTGTAAATGAAAAAGCAAGAATAAGGAAATGAAATTTATTCCCTGAACATCTATAAAATAAAATTTAAAACCTCCGGAATTCGCTCTGCTCAAAGAAGCAGAGTTTTTCAAATTTCAACATATCCTGGCCCGGACATCCCAGGGGCAAAGTTAAAACCAGCCCCGATTTTTATACATTTCCTTATTGTGCATGCTTTATAATGTATGATATAATAATTAGCTTTGAGAATGAATAAAGTTTCCATGGTTTTTTGATTTTAAAATTTGGGTAACTATTTTGCTAAAAGACATCGTGTTTGCACTCAGCATCTTTAACATCGCTGAATAATTACAAAATTTGATTGTATGGATAATGAAAAAAATAAATAAAGTTGAACTTTTAGCACCTGCGGGAAATTTTGAAAAACTCGAGATTGCAATTCATTATGGCGCTGATGCTGTTTATCTTGCGGGAAAAGATTTTAGTTTAAGAAATCTTTCAGATAATTTTACAATTGATGAACTTAAAAGGGGAGTAACCTTTGCCCACGCCCTGGGAGTCAAGGTTTATGCTGCATGTAATGTTTTTGCCAGAAATTCTGATTTAAACGGAATAAAAGAGTTTCTTTACAATCTGGCGGATATATCTCCAGATGCGGTTATTATTGCAGATCCAGGTGTTTTTCTTTATGCGCGGGATATTATTCCGCAGATCCCTGTACATTTAAGTACCCAGGCGAATACAACCAATGCCGCAACGGTTTTATTCTGGGAGAAACTCGGAGTCAAAAGGGTAAATGTGGCAAGGGAGCTCTCTTTAAAAGAGATAAAGCAAATTGCAGGGGAGAGCCATATCTCCATTGAGGCATTCGTGCATGGGGCAATCTGTATCTCTTATTCCGGAAGATGTTTGTTAAGCAGTTTCATGTCCGGCAGGGACAGTAATCAGGGGCGCTGTTCCCACCCCTGCAGGTGGAAATATTCTCTGGTTGAAGATCTGAGACCTGGTGAGTATCTCCCCATATCTGAAGATACCAGGGGCTCTTATATCTTTAATTCCCATGATCTCTGCATGATTGAGCATATTGACAAAATAATTGATGCTGGCATAACATCTCTTAAGATCGAAGGGAGGATGAAAGGTATAAATTATCTGGCATCAACAGTAAAGGTCTACAGGGAAGCAATAGATTTATATTATGAAAATCCTGATAACTATTCTGCAAAACAGGACTGGATAAATGAACTTGCAATTATAAATAACAGAGGCTACTGCACAGGTTTTTATCTTGATAATCCTGACCATGAATCATATGATTATGCTGATACTGATACGTTCAGCACAAAACTTTTTGTGGCCAAAGTAATAGAACCAAAGGGAGAAAACCATGTATTGGTCGATGTCCGAAATAAAATTTTCAAAGGGGATATAATCGAAGTCCTCACAAAAAAAGGTCCTGGAAGAGATGACAAAATATACGGGATTACAGACGATAAGGGGCTTTCTCTACCTTTTGCCCAGCCAGGGAGCAGAGTAACCCTTGAACTTGCGCAGACCTGTTTTAAAAATGAACTGATGAGAACAAGTATAAAAAACGGGTGAACATGAGCTTTTTGGCAGTCCCTGCAAAACAATTCAGGTTTGAAAAATGCTTCACCGCGAATGAGTGTAATGATTAGCCTGAATTCTCTATAATAAATCTAAATACCTTTTAGCAGGGGCATCCCCCTTGTGGGTGCCCAAAATGTTAGTAGGGGCATCCCCCTTGTGGGTGCCCAAAATGCTCCAAGTATGCAACCATTGATGCGCCTTGAATACGACCACAAGCCCGGCGCAATTACGGGTAATTTATTTCATCCCCAAGCCTAAGAACCCTAAGGAAATATCCATATGCAGGATTTTACAAAATCTCAAAAAGGAAGGCTTGCTATAAAGGCTTTTAGAACAATGGCAGATGCTGCGGCCTTAAGGGGAATTTATAAACCCTCAACATTGTCCGGCCAAAAAATGGAAGAGGCTTTAAAAGAAATCAGCCCGGAGATATACGGTTCCCTGAATGATCCCAGATCCATTGAAATTAACGGGTTAAAGTATATTTTAGACAGGCTCCCCAGGGGAATTGAAACATGCACAAGAATTATTCTGACTGCAAAGGATGAGTTTAATGGAACAGCCTTTGAAAAAATCGAACCTCCAAAGAGAAGAAGAACCTCTTATCGAATTGATAAAGATGAAATCTGTTTTATCATCACCAGAGGCTGGAGTGAAATGTATGATATCCTTACCCATTTAACTTTTTTAAATATAGAAGCAAAAAAAATTCACAACAGGATAAAACCGCAGAATAAAGAGACTTCCATTGAATGGGAAAGGCTCGAGGAGACAATTAAAAACAGCGATAATATAAAAGGGAAAAACCTTGACAGGGCACTCTGGAATTTAAGCATTCTTCTTGGAACACCCT
>DAOWMW010000040.1 GCA_030642865.1 Desulfobacteraceae bacterium | reverse complement strand
GGGTTAAAATTTCAGACTGCCGTCTACTGGTGGAATCGCAAATGGTATTAAAGAAAAGATAATCAGGATGATAAAAAGAAGCCCATTTTTTGACGGCTTGATAGAAATTTTTATTTTGAGTGGTTTGCGCCACAATAATTGCGTTGTCAAATAGAGGGAGTTTCTTTAATGCTGCCAGACTGTTTGCAGGATATCCATTTATATTTGCATGGCCAAGTAGTCCTATGACTTCGGGGTGATCCCTGTCGCCAACTATGATGACCGCATATCCTCTGGAGGTATATTTGTCAATTATCTTTTGAACTTCAATTACGCGCGGACATGTGGCGTTTAAAATTGTAAAGCCGGCGGTTTTTATTTTTGTGAAGACATCCGGTGGTACTCCGTGGGCTCTTATGATGACAACACCGGCCTCTTGAACGGATAGATCCGTCAATGGAGAGATTCCCATCTCTTCCAAACGGGCAAGTACCTGGGGATTATGAATAAGATGCCCGTAAGTGTATACAGGTTTTTTGTATTTTCCCGGGGCCTCCAAAGCCAGGTTTACTGCCCGTTTGACACCCATGCAAAAGCCGGCGGTTTTTGTTAGAATGATATTCACAGTTAATTTCGATGATTTCGTTTTTTAATCATTGCGGCAGTTATACGCCGCAATGATTAAAGGTGCTGTGTAATGTTTGAAATTTGACTTTGATGCTTTATTAATTTTCTTTTAGCAATACGTTGTGATCAACAAGGGAAAGGGAATGGATCTTTGCGTTCAGAAATTTTTGTTCTCCGAAAATACTAATTATTTTAATGCCGTTATCTTCGGGCTCAACTCTGTCCACAGATTCCATTATTAGCTTTTTGTCGTCTCCATTGATTAAATAAGCATTTGCTTCACACATGTGATGCCTCCTTTATTTTTTGGTTATGCGCAAATCTTTAAGGTTGCGCTGTATTAATGATTTAATTAAAAGGGGAAGCGGAATAGCAGAAAGACCAACAATTTCAATGTTATCCTGGGAGAGAGGTAAAAGCAGCTTTTTCCCCCTGCTTTCAGCCACAGCTTTTGCCATGGCAGGCGTAACTTCTCCCATCATGGCCTGAGCCATGATAATTCCAATGGGGCCTATTATAATATCGGTATCTTTAGTCGTTTTTATGATTGCATTTTCACCGGACGCTCCGCGATTAGCTTTCGCCCTAAGCATTTGTGCTGTTGCAATGGCATTTGTGCCAAGAGCTATAATTTCAACAGTTTCCTGAAAAAATTCCTTTAATGCTTTAATGATTGCGCTCCCTATTCCTCCACCCTGACCATCGATAACACAAATTTGCTTCATATGGGTTCCTATAATTTTTTGGCTTTTATTCTCAGTTTCCGTTTTTTTCTTGAATTTTTTTTTTTAGGTCCTTTTTTTTTAGTTGTGGGGACCCATCCGCTTTCTTCCTCATCATCAATGGAATATTTGTTACCGTAGAGTAATGCCAGGGTAATTTTTTTTTCAAATTCGCCTGAAGTTATTACCGTGGAATGACACGATTCAGCGAATCTGACTATATCGAGGTCAGAAGTGACTATCAGGGCTTTCTCCCTCTCTTTTGAAGCCATCTCTTTTATAAGACTATCGGCGGTTTCTCCATTCCTGGAAAATTTTATTTTAATCCCGTTGATAATATCATTATAGTATGGAATACCACTAGAATTAATTCCATCAAAAACAAGCGTTATTTTGTGATGTTTTATTTTTTTATATTCTGCAACAGCATTTATTAACGCATCCCTTCCCAGTTGAAAATCCATATATTCTATGGAACTTAAGGTATGTGACTGACGTATTAAATTATAGCCGTCAATAATAATATGGATAGACATTGTTTATAAAAAAAGTTGTTTCTTGTTTGAGAGTGTTTAATATTATTGCTGATGATCCATTATATAGATATTCACACAAATAGCGCCCAAAGGAAAACCAGAATTTTTTGTTTAGATCAGGGAAAACAAAAATTTTAACCGCAGGAATAGATTGAGGGTTTCGAAGATTAAAATTTTAGTCAGGCGCAGATATGGACGAAAAAGGCAGTTTTTGTTTATATACCACAGATCGTCAGATAATATAACAGGGCTTGATCATAACATGGCCATAAAATGAGCTATAGACCATTATATAAATGGTTGAATCTAAATACATATTACCCGAACCAAACTTTAAAATCAACCCTAAACTATGAAGAGACAAAGCAGAATGGAGACAGACACTTGTTTTTCTTTTTAAGTGGTACTTTACTGTTTTGGGGAAATTGACCCATTTTCAAAATAAAAGGTTTTATCCACCAGTTTGGTTATGGGCTCATGAAAATGGGATGCGATTATTATTGTTTTCCCCTGATTTTTCAGGTTTCCCAGTATATTTTCAAAATTTTCCACGTGGCGAGCATCAATATTTGAAAAAGGCTCATCCGCCAGAATAATGTCAGGGTTATTAACAAGAGCCCTGCCTATGGCCACCAGCTGCTGCTGGCCGCCACTTAATTCCTGGGCCATAAAATCCGCCCTGGTCGTAAGGTTCAGGTTTTCGAGAATCAATAGAGCCTTTTTTCTTCTCTCTTTTTGGGATATTCCCATGGGTATAAGGGGGAGTGCAATATTTTCCCATGCGGAATATCCGGATACAAGATTAAATTGCTGAAAAATAAATCCAAATCGTTCTCTACGCAATGGAGAAAGAAAATGATCAGGCCAGTGGGATACTTGTTTATCTTCAAGTAGATAACTTCCGCTGGTTACCCTTGTCAGGCATCCGATGATATTTAAAAGAGTCGATTTCCCGGAACCGGATGGGCCGCTGAAAAAAACAAACTCTCCTTTTTCGATATTCACTGAAATATCATCCAGAGCTTTCACGTAAATTTTACCTGATTTATATCTTTTAAAAACATTTTTGATCGATATCATAATAATCAACTTCGGGCATGGTTTTAATCTCGGCCATAGTTCAGTTCTCACGCCTGATGCCCAACCCCTAACTTTTTATTGCCTTGTCGGGGTCAATGGTTCCGGCAAGCCATGCCGGAATTGCAGTTATAAGTGTTACAGGGATAACACCGATTAAAAACAGGAGGATAATAGAGTCTGCATCACAGCTCACAGGGACTGGAAATTTTGGATAAATACTGGCGCATCCAATACAATAACCGGATATACCAGGGGTGCCCATTAGAGCATAAACAAAACCTAAAAGTATGCCGATACTGGTACCCAGGAAACCGTACAAAAGGCTTTCCACCATCTTGACCAGAATTATATCCCCTGTTTGCCACCCAAAAGATTTCAAAATACCGATTTCTGTACCCGCATCAACGCTTATATGGGTAGTCTGCGACCATGCGAACATCAAAACAGTTGAAAATAATATGAGCCACATGGCAGAAAATGTTCCACTTCTTCGGCCGAAAGCTTCTTTCACAAGGTTTGTGAGGGCCTTTGCCGTCATAACCCGGGTATTTTTAAAAAGCTGGGATATCATTAAGGCTGCCCGGTCAGCAGATCCGTTTTCATCAAGGTAAAGCAGTATGTCACTTGCCTCATTTTCTGCGTATCCGAAGAAATCTCTGGCATCATCATTGGAAACTAGCATCAGGTCTGCACTATATACCTGAACACGATTTTTTAAAATACCTATTACCTTAAATTTTCCATGGTTTCCCAAGGTATCATCAATGGTAATTTCATCTCCAATATTTTTTAGGTCAGATATTGAGATGGTGCATAGTTCCAGGGCCTGCTCAATATCCTCTCCCACTCTAAAACCTAATGTCTGCGCCACACCATAACCTAATACAACTTTATTCCTGTCTCCGGGGACAAGGAATGAACCATCTTCCATTACTTCCAGAAACTCAGGATTATCAGGGAGATCTTCAAGTTCCAATCCCATAAGAGTATATGAGATGTCAAGGTCATCTATTTTCAGGGGTATATACCCCCAGACCCTGGGAGCAACAGTTTTGACGTGGGGAATTTTTTTAATTTCCGGAATTATGTCCAGGGAGACTTTCACAACCCGGCCCGCTTCTATTCCCTGAATTGTTACATCCGGCAGAAATTCCCGGGCCATCTCTGCATCCTTTACAAATCCTCCCCTGGAAAACATCATGAAAGATGAAACAGCCATCATAAGAATTATGGGGATTGTAATGGTAATCGATTTAGCCTTATATCTTCTAAGATTCTGAACTGCTACAAGGAGCAGGTTTAAGTATTTTTTCATATTTGTTTTCAACTTTTAAAATAACTATTCAGATTATACCTGTTGTTGCAGATATTGGTTGAATAGTTAGGATCGTGAATTTATTTTATCCCCAATCCTTACTTTTAAATATATCTTGAAAGCTCAAATTTATTAAAAAGCTGCCTTTTTTTTAGACAAGCCCTAATGCCTGAAGTATAATTATCCCTTTTTCTTTTTTGAAATACTAATTGTATAATATTTTTCTTTATAAAGTTTGCGAGTATTAATCAGGTCACAATCCGAATGAAAACAATAGCCCCCGGGGAGATCACTTCTCCTTGCGTAGATCCCTTCGGATATATTCCTTGATGTACAGCACTGGGCAATTATCGGTATGCATGGTCCCCCTATTGTTTTTATAACAGACATTCGCATCTGTGTCTCATGGGACCTTGAATAATTCATATTAACAGATTCGTTGATTAAATAAAGAGACCAGAAAAATATCTGCAGAATTAAAATAATCAAAAATATTCTTTTGTGAAAAAAGTATTTGAACATGATTAAAATTTGTTTCTCCTAATATATCTATTAGTAAAAAATAGAGGAAATATCAAGTTATTTCTGAAGCAGTCTCTTTTTGCTTCTGTTTTTTTCGGAGCAACGGTTTTCTCCAGATTCCATTTTTACTAAAGGAGAGCCATCCCCATTTTAACCAGTTAATAAGAGAAAATGCTATCCATAAGGCCCAGGCAAGCATGAGAATATGATATACAAAGGCAGGAAGAGTAACCACCAGTGGCCGGGGCATAAGGGAACCTGTCAGGTCCTGGAACCAGTGAAGATGGAAGTTGTCTGACATGTTTCCTGAGATCTGCATCCTTGGTATTCCCAGGAGTCCTTTTTCAATGGCATGATAGAGGCCTGACAGAGCGGCAATGGCCAACAGGATGAGGCCTCCCTGCATAAGATTGTAAAAAAACCAGCCTTTTTCAGGCATATATTTTTCACGCAAACTAAAAACAATAAAGCAGCCTGCTATAATCAGCGTAGTTAATGGGGAGACCTGGGTCAGTCCCAGAAAAAGGAGGAGCCAGCTGCGGGTGGTAAGGGGAGAATGGGGTATTCTTCCCATTCCCACCGCAATAATCATAACAACTATTAAATATCCACAGAACAAGACAGCAGGTCCCAGGCTCAGTCCCGTAGCCCAGAGAATCCATCTGTCCCTGGGTATATTAAAGGTAACTTTGGCATTTACCCCGGGGGCGCCTGTTTTAACAATGGGTCCTTTTATCAAAAATAAAGAATCGGATGGAAAGCGCCATTCAATATCCAGGATATGATTTCCAGGCTGCAGAGGTATTAGTACCTTGTTCTCTTTTTGGCCTATGGGCTGACTTTTTCGGTCTATTTTAACAGATTGAAGCTTTGCATCCACGGGCAAAAGCACCTGGTGCTGTACCCCCTGGCTTGTATTTATATTAAGACGGAGTTCTCCTTTACCGATCCGCCTGCCAGGGGTTATTTCCAGCTCCGCTTCGGTAATGGTAAGTGTCTGTCCGGGAATCGGTTCAGGCCGCAAAATATCTATGACAACCTCTTCTCCTGGCCATGGCATCCATCTGGGCTGACGGTTTTTTTGATTATCCTGGTGAAAAATTACCGGAATTCCCGAAAGTTCACAGTGCCATACGGGACTAAGGTTGAGAATCCACGTTTCAGTCCAGGGGACAGATTCAGGAGCCTTGAGCAGAATTTTTTCCCTGGGTTCCAGCCTTGATCTCCAGACAATTTCTTTGGTGCCGGCCTCCATATTAATGTGGGCATGATCATTTTTAACATGTATTCCCCCTGTGATCACGGATTCACTCTCAAGGAGCCCAATGGATACCACCAGAGGAATTCCCGCAGGTGTCAGGCGCTTGACCCTTGTGGTTACACCCCATGTTAACCCCAGGTCAAGCTCCCTTTCCACATGGAGAAAAGGTGTAAAATTGTTTTGCTGATCATTAAAATCTGTTCTGCCCTTTTTTTTGATTCTGGTTATCTGAATATTTTTTCCCAGGACAGAATTTTCATGAATTCCCTGAACAGCCCATCCCGCGCTCGATAGAGTTGCTGTATGGGGCTTCAGGGGAAGGGGAATCTGGATGGTATTATTTTGTCCGGTCTTCCCCTGGAGCAAAACCATATGTATCCCTTTGGGTAGAAGTATCCAGACAACTCCGTTATCATCTTTTAAGAGAGCTTTGGCAGGCTTATTATCAATAAAAATATTTTCAGGGACCCAGGTTTTTGCCGTACCTGGTAATGGGACAGCTACTTTGGATAATGCGTGAATTTCAAGAAGAATGCGGAGGATATCATCTGTAACCATGAGATGGAGCTTTTTGCAATCCGCACAAAAAGGGAGACAGTCAGGTTGCTGTAAAAGTCTATCCTGGAGTTCTTCCAGCATGGATGGGGGTGGGAAAGAATTTTCCATTGCCAGGGCTTTATTCCCTCCAGAAAAAAACGGTAAAAAAGAGATTAGAACAAATATGGCAGCTCCATTTTTCAGTGCGGCTCCGTTTATAATTATTGTCCTCCAGTACTTAATATTAATCATCCCTATAATTAAAAATATTAGTAAAATCACCCTTACAATAGAAATCAAAAGGTGTAAAAAAGGAGATACAAGGCATAATCTGACCTGCTGGGTTTTATCTACCGGGCCATTTAAATTCATTTTTATTGTACGCCATTTCCATTTTGGAAGTCCTGGCCCTGTTTGTATAAGGGCGTTTGGTTCATGGGAGAAAAATTGTTTTTTACCCGGATACAAAGAGCTTTTTTCAGATTTGGATATTAATTGAGAGCGATTTACTCTTCCCTTTGCTTTTAATATACTTTTTACATATGGTGCTTTTTGTATATACACTTTTTCGTCTGCTTCGCCTATTGTATCTGGCAGCCTGCTTATTCCTGGGGAAATGGACTGCTGCCGGAAAGAAAATTCTGGTTTTTCAAGCTGGGGATATATACCTGTTTGAATCTGGATAATCATAAATGGTATGGATATTACCAGAAGTACTATTATGGCTCCGATATTCCATGAAAAAATCAGCCGCCTAAACCAGCCTTTGGGCAAAACTTTTATCAGGGCTGATGTTGCAAGGAGATGAAGCCATATGAGCCGGGGAGCGCCCGGTTCATGGTATAGAAAAATTATTGTAACAAGGGTTATAATTCCCCAGCTAATGCCCCTTATTTTATACATGGCCACAGCAATGATAAGAAGAATGAAAATATCGAGTAATGTCCATTTTTTAAACCATGTAGCAGGAACTGTTTCAACCCCCTTTGCTGAGAAAAGCCGCCACCCTGGGGGGAGATTAAGACATCCGGAAAAAGATTGAAAATCATGATCCCACCCTGCTGTGGAAAAAGAGGCACCTTCCCTGGCAAGTCTGGAATCTGCAAGGAGATTAAGGTTCCCCTGGCGGAGTTCAACCCCTGGTTTTTTATCCTTTCCATGGGAAGTTATCAGTCGATTAGTACCGTTCACAGAGACTTTACCTAAAACTCCCGGGGGATTTAAGGCAATGGACCAGTTTTTGCTCATGATTCCGGTAATTTTATCCCGTATTGTGAACCCCTTTCCATTAAAATCGAGCCACCACGTCCTGTGAATATTTAATTTGTCGGGGCCAGGATCGGAATCACCCCTCTTGATCTCTTGTAAATCAAGACTTGTATCAGCTTTCATTAAGTATGCAGGAAAGCCCTTCCATTGTGAAGGAAGGTTTGTTCTTGCCGGTTCAACCTGATCAGCTCCTGATATTTTTACCATGCGAAGATGATGCGCAGCTTTAAATGACCAGATTTCTTCCCCGTATTTCCCCTTAACAGGGCCTATTTTATTTATGGGACCGGTAAAACGGGAGGTTATAAATATGTTCCAGTTTCCAGGCCGTGCCTGAATCATCAGGCTGTTTTGGGAACGGATCCTTGAAGGGAGAGGGGATTGAATATTTACAGGGATGGAATCTTCCAGTAATAGATCGTCAAGTAAAATTTCCCTGGTTTTACCTGAGATGTTAAGGTGCAGATATGTGGTTATAAGGGTTGGGATTGAATCATCTATCAACCTGAAGAGATGAACCTCCAGCCTGTCTTCATCATTTTTCGTTCCTGTCCGTTTCTGTATCCAGAGACGGTCATTTCTGTCTATAACAGGAGAACCAACAGGAAGCCCTTTTACAGAAAGGCTTGTCAGCGCTGTATCCGAAGGGATGGATAGGGTCTCGGGGATCTCTTCCCATGCAAAACTCCCTGTGATGGTATGGGAGCCCTTGATTAAAGTTATAAAAGGCCTGTTGTTTTTATTGGTCACCGGAATTTTTTTACCGTCTGACTTAACATCCAGCGGCCAGTTTTTGCCTCCCCCAGGCAACTGAACCATACCTTCGGCAAAAATGGACCATTCCTGCTGAAAAATACCTGTTTTATTTTCAACAGAAATTTTTAAACGGGAGGGCCAGGTACACCTCACAATATCTCCGTCATTATAATTAAAAGGACAAAGGAATTCATCTTTCTCGTAAAGAACCCAGGATTTCCATTCTTCCAAAGCCTGGGGAGTATTTAAGTCTTTTGGGGAGAAAGCATGGGAACTTGCAGGAGCATATAAAAGAGATAAAATATAAAAAAGAGCAAAACAGGTTCTTATGATATTTATGAGCATTATTTATCCTCCCGAAACTGAATGATCAAACCCAACCCTCAACCCCATACAAATTTTCTCTTCAGGTCATGAAAAAAATCCCATTTATTTGTGAGAAACTGGTACCGGCCTACCACGATTCCTGGCGCGATGTCGAGATCTTCGGCGATGGAT
>DAOWMW010000165.1 GCA_030642865.1 Desulfobacteraceae bacterium | reverse complement strand
ATAAATTACCCATAATTACCTGTTCTTGTGCCCAGCGCAATTATGGGTAATTTATTTCATTCCCAACCCTTAGCTGAATAGTTACTCATTTTTTTAAACAGATGAACATTGCTATATTTTTACAGCTCTCCTGAATTGACAAGTTTTGCAAAATGTTCAAAGGATCTGTCAAAACTCGCCTCTCCTTTTTTTGTAAAACAACACCCTGGAAGCTGTCGCTGACCAAGATGGTATTCTATGCATTCACAGCATATACCCTTCCTTGCGCATGAATTATAAGTACATTTGCATTTTTTCAAATTTTCTTCTTTTTTACATTCCATTATTTCTTCCTTTCAGGATAAATCATCATAGGTGTCCGGCCAGGAAATTGCAAAAAAAACACGGGAAGTTTAATTGTTTTTTCCCCTATCCGAATAAATTTATTCAATAGGCTGCAAAAACAATTAAACTTCCCCCACGCAAGATTCTAAGTGGACACTACATAATAAATCATAGAGGTCGGTTTTATCTTTGGCCATGGGATGTCAGAGCTTAAGTGCATTGCCAGTTTTTACCTTCGTTCCCGGGCAGAGTCTGGGATGAAAGGAATGTTTAATTTGACAAAACCAGTACTTTTCAATAAAAAAACAAGTGGGCTTTGGGTTATGATGGAGACAGATAAATAAGGGAGCCCAAATCTACAACTTTGATTTCAGCAATACACTTGAGCTATAATAGAATTTTAAAAACCTTAAACTTCGCTCGTACTAATGCTAAAAACAGCAAATTAACATATGATTCCAGAAAAATCAAAAAATAGCCTGATAGATATCAGCTTTCATTCCAACGGTTTTGTGCTAAGGGGAACCCTTCACATGCCTTGCCACCACCAGCATAGCACTTTTATTGTAATAGGCTCCCACGGCCTTTTAAGCAACAGTAGTTCCCCAAAGCAGATAGAACTTGCAAAATGCTGTACTGAGCAGGGGATGGGATTTTTCAGGTTTGATCACCGGGGTTGCGGGAAAAGCGACGGTATCTTCAGAAAAGTTACCACATTAAAAGGGAGATGTGATGATCTGGCAGCAGCCATTGCTACGATAAAAAACAGAACCAGCACCCCGCAGCAGATAGGCCTGTTCGGAAGCAGCCTGGGAGGAGCAGCCTGCATATCTGTTGCTAACAGGTTTTGCATAAGTACTATTGTTACATTCGCAGCCCCGGTAAATAACCGGTCAATAATTGATGCGGTTAAAAAATCGGATGATTATACTGAAGATGATTTAGAATTTTATCAGAAAAATCTTCAGTTCGATATTGCAGATAACCTGTCGGAAATTAGTAATATTCTTGTTTTTCACGGAGATTCGGACGATGTTGTTGATCTGTCCCACGGAGAAAAAATTTATAATATTGCCTCCGAACCAAAAAAAATGATTATTCAAAAAGGAGGAGATCACTCCATGGGGAACAGGGAACACCAGAAATCATTTGTGCGAGAAGCGGCCAGCTGGTTTAAAAGTTACGATTTGGGTTAACCGGATATGAATTTTCAAAAAATTACCCGATAAATTACCTGTTTACAAACCCTCCGGCTATAAAGAGGAGGATTATCTCATATATGCAAACAGGATTATAACTGCCAGAGATGGCGTATACAATACCCCCGCCAATTATTGCGGGTACGCCAAAAAAAACCAGAATTCCTAATTTTCTGCTGATGTCCATATTTATATCTCCAGAATAGTTTAAAATTTAAGTTACCTTTAAATAATACCAATAACCATTAATCAAGTAAAGAAAAAACATTATATAGACTTTCACATAAATAATTTAATTTTTTGAGGCTGGTTATATAGCAGTGCCCAAATCATATTTAAAAAACACGAGGTTTGTAATATGTGTCTTCTATTTTTTTCATATATGAATCACCCTGAATACTGGATGGTCTTTGCAGGAAACAGGGATGAATTTTATGATCGTCCAACAAAATCTTTGTCTTTGTGGAACAATGGAACAGATATTCTTGCGGGGCGTGATTTAAAGGCAAATGGTACCTGGCTTGGCATAACTAAAACCGGCAAATTAGCAGCCATAACAAATTACAGGGATCCTGCAAACAATCTCCTCTCTGATAAAAATATCCCGTCCAGGGGAAATCTGGTCTCAGAATTTCTTTCAGGGAAAAAATCGGCAAAAAAATATCTTGAATATATTAAAACCATGGGATACAGGTATAACGGGTTTAATCTTGTGGTGGGAGACAGGGGCGGAGTTTATTATTTTTCAAACAAAAAAAAGGGGGTTCAGGCTATCAAGCCGGGATTGTATGGTTTAAGCAATCACCTTTTGAATACACCATGGCCCAAGGTGAAAAAAGGAATGGACAGATTTAAAGACCTCCATGAACATAAAAATGAAATCAAGGCTGAAGATCTTTTTGCCATACTTCAAGACAAAACCCGGCCCCCTGATGCCGAGCTTCCGGATACCGGCGTTGGACTTGACATGGAAAGGCTCCTTTCATCCATATTTATCCATAGTAATAATTACGGAACGCGTTCATCATCGGTAATTTTGTTTAGGACAAATGGCCAGGTCACCTTTATTGAACGATCACATAACCATAACGGGGAAAGGATTGCAGAACATAAGGATATAAGCCATTTTTTCAATATAGACCTTTAGGGCTCGCGCAAAAATAACTTAACATTTTAAGCGCCGATGCATCCCGCCTGACTGCGTTACAAAAGAGCAGTAATATCCTGATATTACTGATCTTTTATGCCTTGCCAGGCGGGCGCCTCAACACTTAAAATTGCCAATTTATTTTCGATCGAATCCTAAGCCTTTGTTTCTCGCAATTTCCTGACCGGACGCTACTGGAATAAAATGGAGTTTATTCTATTTTATTCATTTTTCGCCATATATCGAGTCTCTGTTTTATAATTTTCTCATAACCTCTATTGGCTGGGGTAAAATAGGTCCTGCCCTTTAATTCATCCGGCAGATATTCCTGGGGCACATATGCATCATCATAATCATGGGCATATTTATATCCTGCGCCATACCCCATGTTTTTCATCAATTTTGTGGGAGCATTCCGTATGTGCATGGGGACAGGGAGTGCCCCGGTTTTTTCAATTACCTGGCCAATGGCCTTAAATGTCCTGTAGATACTGTTACTCTTGGGGGCAGTCGCCAGGTAAACAGCAGCCTGGAACAAAGGGAGTTCCCCTTCAGGATGTCCAAGGAACTCAAATGCTTCCTTTGCCCCCAGGGCCATTCCCAGGGCATTGGGATCGGCCATTCCTATATCTTCGGATGCAAATCTAACCATTCTCCGGGCGATATATAAAGGGTCTTCTCCTGCGAAAAGCATTCTCCCAAGCCAGTAAACAGCAGCATCAGGATTACTTCCACGCATGCTTTTATGAAACGCTGATATTATATTATAATGCTCGTCTCCTTCTTTATCATATTTCAGCCCCTTTTTCTGCATGGCGCTTTCAATGATCTGAATTGTAATAGTCTCTGTTTTTTCAGCCATAAAAGCAGCCGCTTCAAGACCATTTAGTCCCTTCCGGGCATCCCCATCTGCAATATCAGCAAGGAGTTTAAGTGCATCATCTTTTATATTAACTCCAATATTGCCAAGCCCCCTTTTTTTATCCAAAACCGCTTTTTTAAGCAGAATCATAATATCCTCAACCAGGAGGGGTTTTAAAGTTATCACCCGACACCTGGATAAAAGAGCGGCAATCACCTCAAAAGAAGGATTTTCCGTGGTGGCCCCGATGAGTGTTATCAACCCAGTTTCCACGGGGTGTAAAAAAGCATCCTGCTGAGCCTTATTAAATCTATGTATCTCATCTACGAAAAGTATTGTTCTTTTGTTAAAATAACTCTGCTGTTTTTTTGCTTCGTCAATAACAGACCTTATCTGTTTAACCCCCGACAGCACAGCGGAAAATTCCACAAAATGTGAACTGGTTTCCCGGGTAATAATCCTGGCTATGGTTGTTTTCCCTGATCCTGGAGGGCCCCACAGTATCATTGAAAAAATTTTATCATTTTCAATGGCGTTTCTGATTAAACTCCCCTTCCCCACAATATGCCTTTGCCCTGAAAATTCATTCAGGCTGCAGGGACGCATCCTTTCAGCAAGGGGTTTAAATGGATCAAGAGCTTTTTTTGCATGGTATTCAAATAAATCCATATTTTATATCATTTTTTATTAGGGTTCGGTCAAAAATAAATTGGCAATTTTAAGTGTTGAGGCGCCTGCCTGACAAGGCGCGAAAGCGTAGGAATATCAAGATATTTATACGTTTTCGTAACGCAGT
>DAOWMW010000169.1 GCA_030642865.1 Desulfobacteraceae bacterium | reverse complement strand
GAAATTATTTTGCAATTTTCAGCTATTTGGGTAAGCTCTTTTTTCCTTTCCGAATTATTTTCATTTTCAGCTTTTTCAGATGCAAGATCTGCATATCTGCTTATCCAGTTTGTAACTGCTGTAACAGAAATTCTGGCTCCAGCCAAAAAAATCTTTTTATCAGTATATTCGGATGCATTTATTACAAAGCTTACAGCTTCTTTATCCAGTTTTTCCGCTCTTTGCTCAATTTCATTTAAAATTCCTTTTAAACCCATACTGAAAAGCTTTTCATAATTTGGTGTGGAATGCTCCCAGTGATAGGAAAAAAGATATTCTCCCTTAAATCGCCATGCATCTTCCATCCCCCTGGGAAGATACTGCCGTTCCATTCCATGGATAGCTCTTGATTGCCAGTATTTATGTAAATCCTTTAATTCTTCCCACTGACCATCATCTAAAAGATCTCCATAAACCTGACCCGGTGCTGTTGTTTTTTCCACCCATCTCCACTGGAGTTCAGGATAATGGGTCACACTTTTAAGGTCCTTTGCAAAATTACCCACAAGCAATTCTTTATCCCTGATAAATATAGTCATGTTGTTCAGGATATTCTCAAATGCTTTTGCCCTTCTTATGGATATTGGTTTGTCTTCAGTCTCTTTATATGAGTCTGTGAGAAGTTTAGCCCTTTCCAGATCAAGCTTTATCTCATACCCCTGACGAAAAGCCTCCCCCTCTTCCAGTTTGGTAAATCCCACTTGAGCCGTATGATGCGCTTTGATGGGTGTCTCTACCTTTAACGAAATAGTACGTTTGGTCATCTGCAACCTCCAATCAAAATTATTAATACAACACTACGAGATTTTAAATATCATTATAATGTTATGCCAGCATGCTATATAATGAGTAAAAAGATTCTACTCTATAGTCAATAGCCATTATGCAGATGAAAATCAAGCTTTTTTTAAAATACTTGATGTCTTTAGCCTGCCCCGTATTACTGGTGAGTTATTCCCCTTTAAAAACCGGTTTCCGTTTTTCGGCAAAGGCCTTTTTCCCTTCTTCCATGTCCTGACTCGCGAAAATTTTTTCCCTGAGTTGTATACACTCATCCATAATTTCAGGTTTTATACAGGTACTCTCGGAAAATTTGTTAACACAATATTTTGTTCCCCGGATCGCCAAAGGAGCGTTAAAGCTTATCTGTTTAGCAATGGAATAAACGGTTTCTTCAAGATCGGATAATTGGACAGTACGATTTATTAACCCCATCTCCTTTGCCTCTATGGCCGAATAAAGGCTTCCTGTGAAGAATAATTCTTTTGTATTCCCAGGACCAATGAGATTGTAAAAATCGAGTAGCCCGTCAGGATGATACAGGAGCCCAAGTTTTACAGGAGTAATCCCTATTTTTGAATTTTCAGATGCTATTCTTATATCCGTGCAAATGGCAAGGTGGAGTCCCGCACCTATGCAGAACCCGTTTATCATTGAAATTACCGGGGAAGGAAAGCTTTTTACGCTGTTTAATCCTCTGTATAAAACAGCAGATGATACTTCCGATTGACCCAGAGAAACTTTCCCCCGGATTTTTGAAATATCATACCCTGCTGAAAAGGCCTTTTCACCTTTACCCCTGATTATTATTGCCCTGGCAGTTTTACGTATTTTTTTATTCCCCAGAAAATCTGACATTTGATCCAGAATATCGGGGGTCAAGGCATTTTTTTTTCCAGGGTTATTTATGGTTATTGTCCAAACATGTTTTATACTATCGTGCTTTTCGATTTGAATATTGTTTTCCATTATTTGCAATCCCTTATAATATTTGAGAAATGACCTGGCGGATTCATGCAGTCTTTGTCTGGATTTATTGAAAAATTATTATGCAAATATAATTTTACGTTTGTCAAACTGTAGCTACTCAGCTACACTGATTCAGTGCATTGCAACAGGTATAATCTGAATAGTTACGTTAAACTTTCAATATCTTTTCTTAGCTTCTTGACTTTTTGTCTCTTCCCCGGTAAAAAATGAAAACCTATGAAAAATATAATAAAAGACAGATTAAAAACAGGTGCCGTGGAAATCGGCTCGGGATTACCGTTAGTACTTATTTCCGGCCCCTGTGTGATTGAAGGATATGAAACAACATATAAAATTGCAGCGTCTCTCAAAGAATTATCCCAAAAGCTTGACATCCCTTTTATCTTTAAAGCTTCCTATGACAAGGCAAACCGGACATCCATAAATTCATTCAGAGGACCTGGAATAGACAAAGGCCTTGAAATTCTGGAAAAGATTAAAACCAGGCTTGATATTAAAATTCTTTCGGATGTACACAGGATTAGTGAAGTCAATAAAGCTGCCCAGGTTCTGGACATAATTCAGATACCTGCGTTTTTATGCAGACAAACAGATCTGATTATTGCAACAGCAAAAACAGGTAAGCCTGTTAATATAAAAAAAGGTCAGTTTCTTTCTCCCCGGGATATGGCAAATGTGGCTGAAAAAGTATCTGCTTCAGGGAACAATCAAATGGTGGTCACAGAACGTGGAACCATGTTTGGGTATAATAATCTTGTGGTCGATTTCAGGGGGATTAAGGTGATGAAAGATTTTGGTTTCCCTGTAATATTTGATGCTACCCACAGTGTTCAGTCCCCTGGGGGTGCAGGGAAAACTTCCGGGGGGCATCGCGAATTTGCACCTGTTTTGGCAAAGGCTGCAGTGGCGGCTGGCGTGGATGGAGTATTCATGGAGGTTCATATGGATCCCGACAAGGCCCTGTGCGACGGGCCCAATTCATTGAAAATAAATTCGCTATATGATTTAATACCAGAGTTGATGGCTATAAAAAAATGTGTAACGTCTTCAACCTGTGCGGTTAGCCATTAGCAGTTAGCCGTTAGCCTGAAAATGAGTGAAAATGAGAGATTTCGACCTGTGCTTATTTTATTTCATCCCCAATCCTAATCACCTGTCGATTACTTTAAAATATACTGAGTTAAATCAAAAATAATGAAAAACTTAAAAAGTGTTGAACTTCTTCTCCTCGATGTGGACGGGGTTCTTACGGATGGAAGTATTATTTATGGTGATGATTCTGTGGAGGTAAAAACCTTTAATGTAAAAGATGGTCTTGGGATCCGGCTTTTAATTGAGCACGGGATTAATGTTGGTATTGTCACGGGGAGACGCTCAAAAGCCCTTTCCCGCAGGTGCGGGGATCTTGGGATTAAGCTTCTTTTCGACGGTGTCAGGGATAAGGGGAAGCTTCTTGGTCAAATAACGAAAGAGACAGGTGTTGATCCCCGAAACATGACTTTTGTTGGGGATGATCTCCCCGATATCACTTTGATGAAACTGGTGGGATTTTCAATTGCCGTTTCCGATGCCCATGAAACAGTGGTCAATATTGCTGACATGGTTACCCTTGCAAAGGGAGGGGCTGGGGCGGTGAGGGAGGTCTGTGAAGCCATATTAAGGGCTAAAGCTCTTTGGACATCGATAATAAAGCAGGACTATAATGCTTTACCGTAAATATGTAAAAAAAAATAAAATAAAATTCCTCCTTCTTTTTTTCCCTTTTATTTTTTTGTGTGCCATAATAATTATTTTTATGGATCAAAGGGATGTTACAAAAGAACCTGAAAAACTTATTTCCCTGATTCCTGAAAATGCAGATATTTTTATTGGTAAAATATACCATGAGGCTGCAAAAAACGGGAAAAAGGAATGGTCACTTACTGCAGATACGGGACATTATGGCAAAATCAAAAATCAATTGGTTTTAAAGGGTTTGTCAGTTATATTTTTTTCAAAAGATGGTTCCCGGATTAGCCTTAGGGCTGAAAAAGGGGTACTCAATACAGATTCCAAGGACCTGAAAATAACCAGCAATGTTGTTGTGAAAGCTAAGGATTATACGATTTTTACAGAGAGATTGCGTTATAATCATAATAAACGTATGATCACAACCAAAGATCCTGTAAAAATTAAAAGTGACTCTGTCTGTTTTGCCGCTTCCGAAATGACGGCTACTCTAGATAAAAAGAGTCTCCATTTGCATGGGAATGTGTCAGGGGTTTTTAGTGATAGAATGAGTCTCAATTCAAAACTGCAGGCCTTAAGATAAAGAACGTGTTAAGGTTAGGATCGTAAATTTATTTCATCCCCAATCCTTACTTTTTCCCGAAAAAAATTCTGCACGATATAATATATT
>DAOWMW010000041.1 GCA_030642865.1 Desulfobacteraceae bacterium | reverse complement strand
CGCATGTCGGTGGTATTCTCCAAAGCCGTAGCTGTTCCGCTTCCATATCGACATGATCCCGACGTACACCCCACAAGAGCAACTCCATCTGCCCCCTTTTCAAAGGCATTTATCAGAAGGGCTTTACTGATTCTCCCTGCACAGGGTATTCGTACCATCTTGATACCAGGCGGTATTACTCCCCCCATATCCTGAAGTTCCTGAAAAGCGGCGTATGGTCCCCAGTTACACAAAAATAATAAAATTTTATATTGTTCCATCTTGTTATTCTTCTAATAATTCCTCTAATGACAGTTCAAGAAAACCCTGATTACGATAGGGGCTGTCAGCAGCGTTTGAAGGACAAACAGATATACAGTTGCCGCAGCCTTTACAGGTAGCTTCGTCCACAGATGCGCACCACCCATGAATAGAGTTGGGGCGCAATGTTATTGCCTGATAAGGGCAGACACGAATACAGCGGCCACAACCCCTGCACAAATCTTCGTTAACAACTACAACAAATCCCTTGCTCTGCCGCGGCCCCAAAGGCATAATAGCTGCGGCCTGCACGGCTGCTGCGGAACCTTTTTTACGATTCGAGATATTAATACCAGGGGGATCAGAAAGGAAAAGGCCGGCAATTGAGGTGGACCCGGGATAAAAAAACGGGATCCCGGGAGTACCCTTATTTTGCATAAAGGCATGCATGGGTCTGGAAGGAAGCTTTTCATTAATAATAAATGGAATCTGTTTTCGTGATTTCTCCCCAAGAATAATGGCTCCAGCCTGAATTACCTGCTTAAATTCATTTTTTTCAACAAATATCTGAAAATCTCCAAGACATCCGCTTAACCGGGTAATGATATAATCTTCAAAAATTTGAATATTGGGATGATTCAAAAAATTCGTCAGCCCATTATTTAAGATAGGAAATATAAAGACCTCCACACCTGCTTTGGCAAGGGTAAGGGCACTAAAAACAGCAGATTCAGAATTACCTATAACCGCCGTTGTAAAATTATAGGGGCGCACCGGTGAAGGGAGTGTCCTTAGCATTGCTCCCCTTTTTATTGAACGATCTATAATACCGGTAAATTTTTCCATGGCTAACTCAGGATCAGACTGCAATAGCCTTAATGCTTCACCCCGTAAGTTACAGGTCTCAACCATGGAACGGCTTATTCCTGTACCCGTAAAAAGAGCTTCCTTTAGACGATTCCTCTGAAAAGTACATGAACTGCAGGTAAAGTTAAGGGGGCAGCAAACACATGATGCAAGCACCAGGCGGGTTATACCCTTTTCACGAACACTCCTTATAATATGAGAATATCCTTCAGAAATACAGGCGGAATTGATCACTTCGGCACAGACCACATTTTTTCTGGAAATCAACCCTTCAACATGCTGAGTCATTTCATCAAACCAGCCAAAAGAGTTATTACACCTGCATGCGAAAACAGCTATCCGGATCTCCCGAGGCAACCCCGCATCAGGAGGCGAAAAGGATAAACCATACCCCTTTGGCCTTTGTGAAATTTCAGGGAGGAGGATCATTGCTTCTGCTGCCGCTGCATACCCCCGCATAATCTCTGCATAAACATCAGGTCTGGCCGCTTTGGGGCCATAGGCACGGATAACATCATCACCCCTGACAGTTGGAGCTAATCCCTGATCTGCAATTATAACAACTCCGCAAACCTCTGTAATTTCAGAACCGACCTGGCCATGATTAATCGCCTTTATATCTCCACATGCTTTTACACACTCCATACATTCGGAACAGACTCCGCATTGAAGGCATCTGCCCGCTTCAAGCAAAACCTGGGATTCACTTAACCCTATGCAGACTTCAGAAAAATTATCCTTCCTGACCCCGGGCTGTCTTTCAGAAATAGCCGGACGAGTCCTGGATGGTAAATCTTCCGGAATCTTTAAAAATTCCAGATCACCGGGGCGGTATGTATGGAAATTAATATTCAGATTATTTTTACAAATATCTCCAATAACCCCCCTGGCAGCAGCCCTGCCCGAGGCCATGGCATCCACAACTGAAGAAGGACCTGATGACACATCCCCTGCAGCGTAAATCCCTGAAATATTTGTACGATGGGATTCGTCAATTAAAATAAAACCATCTTTGGAAAGATTTAAATACCCTTTAAAATTTTTTAGCAAAGAACTTTTCTGGCCAATGGCCACAAAAGCCATATCAAAATCAAAATCAACAGGTTCTTTATCCATGGCCATAACCGGCCATGCAACACCTGATACATCCGGCTTCCCCGGTTTTGTTGGAATAGATACCAAACGTTTAAGGCGGCCATTATCTCCCAGAAACCTGGTTACTTTAATGGAATCTTTGATGGATACACCTTCATCCAGGGCTCCCTTTACCTCCTCAAAATCGGCAGGGATACTATCTCTGGAAAACCATGACAGGATTGTGACATGGGCTCCTATACGTATCAAAGTCCTTGCAAGATCAAATGCAGCGTTTCCATCACCGATTACAGCTACCTTTTTATTAAGCTCTGTAATTTCTTCCGAGTAAATTTTTTTTAAAAATGAAATACATCCGCAAACATTTTTCAAATCTTCCCCTGGTATCCCCAGCTTCTGATCAGTCCATGCACCTGTAGATAATATAACAGCATCAAAATCTTTTTTCAGGTTATCAAAATTTTCACCCAAATCGACGATACTTGATGTGTGAAAATCGACTCCTGTTTTTTTAATATAATCAAGTTCCCGATCAAGGATCTCCCTGGGGAGACGATGCTTTCCGATCCCATAACGGAGAAGTCCCCCGGGCAATTTTTCCTTTTCAAAGACTGTCACCTTAAGACCTGCACGTGCCAAATCGGCTGCTGCTGCCAGTCCCGCAGGACCTGAGCCTATAACAGCAACCTTTGCAGCATTTTCTTTGACACTTTTAGTAACCCCTTCATTCGCATCTTTTTGATGGGATATCTCGTAGTCTGCCAAAAACCGTTTAATATCTCTTATGGCTATCGGCTCATCTATCTCATTCCTCCGGCAGGCCTCTTCGCATTTATGGGTACAAATCCGACCGCAGATTCCGGGTAATATATTATCCTTTCTAACAAGCTCCAGTGCTTCTTTAAACTTTTTCACCCGGGAAAGCGCAATATATCCCTGGGCATTAACCCCAAGGGGACAACCTGTCTGACAAAAAGGCTCCATTCTCTTATCTATAACGGGACGTCCCGGCAAAGAAAGAGAACTATTGATATTAACAGCTTTTCTTCCATCTTCCAGGATGACAGGACAAGCTTCAACACAACGACCGCAAAGAGTACAACGATCAGGATCAACAAATGTCAGTATCTTCTTTATCTTGACAGCAAAACCCTGACTATTATGCTTTATGGATAATACTTTTGCAGGGAGTATGACGTTAACACCGGAATTGCTGGAAATCCGCAAAAGTGGTCCCCGATGGGCAAAATTAAAAGGTACCCCTGATTTTAATTTCCATCTTTCATCTGAAAGCTTATGATCTATATCAGAATCAGACTCAACCAGCGTAACCGGAATATTCATTTCTTCAAGCTTTTGAGTCGCAGCTACCCCTGCCGGTGTAGCCCCAACAACAACAACTCTGTAAATCCTGGTTTTTAAATGTTTCATAATATAGCTCCTGTTGCCTGTCCCGCAGCTTTTTTGGCAAACCGCCTCTTTAACAGGGCTATTCCATAATCATATCCTTTGTAAAATGCTTCGGTATTCAACTTTTCAGTTCCTTTTGGGACAGATCCCAAAACAGCCTTATGAGCGGCTTCCTGTGAAACAACACCGGTTATGGAGACAGCAAACCCCATCATTATGATATTGGCCATCATCTTTTTCCCGAGCTCTTCTGCTTTCCGGGTGGCAGGTATGGCGAAATACTCCATATTCAATTTGCGCGCAGGTTGAACCAGATCCCGATCAATTAAAAGAACCGATTTTTTTAAAATGGTGCTGATAAATTTTTCATATCCGGACTGGGACATACAAACAAGAATATCAGGCTGCTTAACATAGGGATAGTAAATTAGTTTATCTGATATAATAACCTGGGCGCTGCACGAACCCCCCCTTGATTCAGGGCCGTATGATTCAACAAGGGTACTCTCCCTGTGGTCCCCCAGGGCTGCGGCTTTCCCTAAAATTTTTCCAGCCAGTATGATCCCCTGGCCCCCGAATCCTGTTACAATAATTTTTTTTGTCTGGTCTGTATCTTGTGAATCAGTCATAAACTTATTTTTTTTTTGATTAAACGTTTTGAGTTGATCTACAAATTTTATCATAATTTTCCGTGTAGGTCGGCCGGTCCTTGTCTATGAATTTCCCAAGGATAACACCTCTTTCAAAATCAATATCGAGTTCAGCAGGATCAGCATTATTTTTTATTATTGTATTTTCCTGGTACATCTTCAGAATTTCCATTGGGAGTTTTTTATTCCTTCTCCCATAATTTATCGGACAGGGGGAAAGAATTTCAATAAAGGAAAAACCTTTTCTTGACAAGGCTTCTCCAATTGATTCAGTGAGATCCCGTACATGGAGCATTGTCCATCTTGCCACATATGTTGCCCCGGATGCATAAGCAAGAAGAGGAAGATTAAACGGAGATTCAGGATTACCAAAAGGAGTCGTGGTCGATATTGCACTATGGGGAGTTGTAGCGGCCACCTGGCCGCCGGTCATACCGTAAATAAAATTATTTACGCATATAACAGTAATGTCCATATTTCGCCTGGCAGCATGGATAAAATGATTTCCGCCAATGGCAAAAAGATCACCATCACCACTAAACACAATCACATTAAGGTCCGTATTTGCCAGCTTGAGTCCTGTTGCAAAAGGGATTGCCCTTCCATGGGTTGTATGAAATGAATCAAGCTTAACATATCCTGCTGCCCGTCCAGAACACCCTATTCCCGAGACCATGGCAAATTTATTCAGATCGAGACCACTATTTTTTATCGATGTAAGGCAGGAGGAAAACACTGTTCCTATTCCACATCCAGAGCACCATATATGGGGAATACGATCTTTTCTTATCAGACCATTCAGTGGATGCTCAGGCTTCTTCATGAAATTATCAGAATTATACCTCATTTTCAAAAAGCCTCCTTCAACATTTTCACCACATCCTCAGGGGGAATAATTGTTCCGCCTGAATGCCCCACCAGGTGAACTGGAACCCTCCCTTCAACACATCGCAAAATTTCCCGATGGATTTGACCAAGATTAATCTCCACGGTTACCATCCCCTTTACATCACCGGCTAAAGCACGAATCTGGTCATCAGGAAAGGGCCACACAGTTATAAGGCGTAAAAAACCGGCCTTGATCCCAAGGTCTCTTGCCATATCAACGGCAGCCATACTGGTGCGGCTGGAAACCCCATATGAAATAATCGCAAATTCAGCGTCGTCCAGTTTATAGCTGTCAGTACGGATAATATCATCAAGATTATTTTTTATTTTTCCCGTCAGCCTGGACATCATCTGAGCATGAGTATCAACATTCATGGCAGGATAACCTTTTTCATCATGTGTTAATCCGGTCACATGAAAATTATATCCGTCTCCTGCGGCAGGCATGGGTGAAATTCCACCGGGGCCGGGTGCGTAAAGTTTAAAAAGGTCTTTTCTTCCCTTTGGTCCAAGGCGTGAAACGATTTTAATTTCATCGGCCGCGGGTATAATTACTTTTTCACTCATATGCCCTACTATTTCATCTGACATAATCAAAACCGGAAGCCTGTACTTTTCACTCAGATTAAAGGCTTCAATAGTCTGGTAAAAAAACTCCTGGGGGGATGAAGGGGCAAGGGCTATGATTTCGTAATCACCGTGGGAGCCCCATTTGGCCTGCATCATATCCCCCTGGGCACCCTGGGTGGGAAGTCCAGTTGAAGGACCGGCTCTTTGCACATTAACAATAACACAGGGAGTTTCCGTTATTATCCCGAGACCTATATTTTCCATCATGAGACTGAAGCCGGGGCCTGATGTGGCAGTCATCGATTTAACCCCCCCCCAGGAAGCGCCGAGTATGGAAGCAACTGCTGCTATTTCATCCTCCATCTGTATAAATGTTCCGTCAATATCCACAAGTCGTTGAGCCATACGCTCGGCAATTTCAGTTGCCGGAGTTATGGGATAACCACCAAAAAAACGGCACCCTGCCGCAAGAGCACCCTCGGCACAGGCCACATCACCTGTCATAAAATATTCACCTGTTAATACTGCTGATTTTACCATATTTATATTATCCGTATTTGGTTAAAATATCCCTGTAGATCTTAAGATAAAGACTTTGGGTGCATTAGGATCGTGAATTTTTATTTCATCCCCAATCCTTATCTGCCACCTGTGTATTATATACCTTCTGGCCTTGTGCCAAATTTAAAATCGGATTATTATCTGAACATCTGCATCGGCATTTTATAATCACAAATTTATTTTTGTGCGAATCCTAAACAACTGGTGGTTCATCGACCTCCACAGAAAATATAGCAAATTCCGGGCATATTACTTCGCAATAGTGACAATTAACACAGTCTTTAAAATTTTTCACCACCGGAGGATGATAGCCTTTCGCATTAAATTGTAACGAAAATTCCAAAATGTGCCTTGGGCAAAATTCAATACAGTACCCACAACCTTTGCACCGATCGTCAATAATATGCACCTCACCGTGAACAACATCTATTTCATTGGTATCAAGAGGTACCCTCCAAAAATTCATAGGACTTTCTCCTAAAAAAAGCTTATAAGATTGAAATTTTATACAACATGCATTTTAATATACTGATTTTTTTTTAATATATCAAGAAAAAAAATATAAACAAAAGAAATTATACAGATACCCCCTGACATTACCATGGGGTATCTGTTTTTAAACAGCTATTTCTCAAAAATGAATGCCATGGAATATCCGGTTTTAAAAAAACATGATAAAAATTTGGCAGATTGACTTTCAGCCTTCCTCCTGTTATAAATGCCCAATTATGGAATCAGGAAACATTGTAGAGTACATAGACAGGCAAAAAATATTATGCGCTGTTATTCTGGAAGTGAAAAAGCAGAGATTCAGGCTTCTCTCAGAAACAAACAGGGAAGTCAATCTTTCGAAAAATCGTCTTTTACACGTGAGTACAACCCAAATTGATCTGTCCATTGGAAGAGACAGGCTCATTGACAGATTAAAAGAGACTGCGCACATCCGCAACTCTTTGATAAATCAGATTAATATCAGTGAGCTGTGGATAATCCTGAACACGGAACAAGAATGGATAGACCTCCCCACGATGACTTCATTCTGTTTTAATGGGAATCCTTCATCTGATTATGAGTCGGCTGTTATCAGGGCATTCTTTACTGACCGGCTTTATTTTAAATTTGATCAAAATCGTTTTTTTCCCCATTCTGAAGAACAGGTTGAACTAAAAATCGAACAGGTAAAAGAGGCGGAAAGAAGATATGGATTAATAACAAAAAGTACAGATTTTTTGAAAAAAATATTGGCCGAAAAAACAGATGCAAAAATATTATCAGAGACTATAAAAAAAAACAATCCCGAATTAATTACTATTTTAAAGTCATATTGCCTCTATAAAAAAGAAAGCGAGTATTATTCCCTGGCAAAAGAGATCCTGAAACCAGCCGGAATAAATGACCCTGATACTATTTTTGACATTCTTGTAAAGCTCGATATTTTTGATGAAAACGAAAATATTAGTCTTCACATCCAGGATATCCCAACTTCATTTTCATCCAAACCAATGGAGCATGCCACAAGCCTTACAAAATCTTCAGTCGATTTTTCTGCTAATAAAAGCTATGAAGATTTAAGATCGCTTCCAATAATAACCATAGATGGTCAGTTTACCCAGGATTTTGACGATGCATTAAGTATTGAAGATATGGGGGACCATTACCGCCTTGGTGTACATATAGCTGATGTCGGGTATTATATAAAAAAAAATGATATTATTGATCAGGAAGCGAGGCTTCGCGGGACATCTATCTACATGCCTGATCAGACAATTCCCATGCTTCCGCCTCAGCTTGCTGAAAGCCTCTGCAGCTTGCAGGCAGACGAAGATCGTCCAGCTGTAAGTACTATAATAAACATAGACCGTTCTTTCAATATAATCGACTATGATATTACCTGCAGTATTATTAAAATCAAAAATCGCCTTACCTATTATGATGTAAACCTTATAATCAATGAAGATGATAATATTAAAATTCTCCATCAAATTGCAAAAAAATTTCATCAGCGGAGAATTGACCAGGGTTCTGTTAATATAACTCTTCCCAATATAAATATATGGATAGGCACAAACGAAGAAATAAATCTAAGTACCCTCAACAGGGAAAGCCCTGCAAGACTGTTAGTTGCTGAAATAATGATCATGGCAAACTGGCTCATGGCCGATTATTTATCGAAGAAAAAAATTTCCGCAATTTTCAGATCCCAGCCACAGCCAAAGGAAAGGGTCTTTAAAGGAGACGACGGCACATTATTTCAAAACTACAGACAACGAAGACTTCTAAGCCGTTTTGTATTAAACACCACCCCTGCAAATCATTCAGGGTTGGGGCTGGATAAGTACACCACTGCAACTTCACCCATAAGAAAATATTATGATCTTGTGACTCAAAGACAAATAAAGGCGGCTATAGGTGTGGAAGATCCCTACACCCCTGAAGAAATAGGTGAAATAATTACCCTGTTGAAACAGCCGATGAGCCAGGCCAGCCTGATCCAAAGAGAGCGAAACAGATACTGGCTGCTGAAATATCTTGAAAAAAAGAGGGGTAAACAGGAAGATGCAATCATTGTTGGCAAAAGAAATGATGAATACCAGATACTAATTCCTGAATATATGATTGAATGCTACATATCAGCATCGAGCTTAAACAACATGCTAAAACCCCAGGACCTTATAAAGGTTACCATCCAGAACGTTAACGCCAGAAAAAATATATTTTCTGTTTATCCCTGCTAAGGACTCGATCAAAAATAACTTAGCATTTTAAGCGTCGATCCATCCTGTCTGACTG
>DAOWMW010000078.1 GCA_030642865.1 Desulfobacteraceae bacterium | reverse complement strand
CGGTTTTTCAAAGTAGGGGTGGATTCCATATCCCCCCATATCCGCAGGGCAGAAATGGACTCTGCAGGACAACCACATAGTTAGGTTGGAATTAGATCAGCAAATGTAAAGAGACCAGGCATATGTTGAATGGTTTAATGCAAAAGTTAACACCTAATAGCTAACCGTAAAGGTAAAAATTATTTATGTGACTCTCCATATATTAAAAAAAGGGTATGCCCTTTTGCAGGTGCATACCCTTTTTTATTTTTTTACAAACTTTATGCAGCCAGTATGTTAGTGACCAGCACCTAAGAGAGCTGCAATAGCTCCTGCCTGGGGATGTGCATAGATTAAAATCAATGCAACTACAAGAGAATAAATACAAAGTGACTCGATCATTGCAAGACCGATAAGCATGGTAACTGTTACCTTTCCTGATGACTCAGGATTTCTTGCTATTCCTTCAACAGCGGCTTTTAGTCCAAGTCCCTGGGCAATACCACAGCCGAATGCAGCAACAGCAATTCCAAAACCTGCAGCCGTAACACACGCAATAAAAAATTGTAAAGCACTTGCTTCCATTATGCAATTCCTCCTTCAAAATTAATATTATGCTTCTTCCATTTTCCCATTTAAAATATATATTTTTAAATATACTTTTTTATATAAACTTTTATTAATGAGCATGTTCCATTGCACTGCTAAAATACATAATCGAAAGTAAAAAAAAGACAAATGCCTGCACCAGCGCAACAAAAATTCCAAGAGCCATAATGGGAAGAGGAGCAAAAAATGCTCCAGCCAGGCCAAAGAGAATTCCTAAAACAAGTTCATGACCCATCATGTTTCCAAAAAGTCTGAAGGAAAGGGACAAAATCCGTGCCAGGTGGCCTATCAGTTCAATGGGAAATATTATAGGTATCATCCACCATACAGGCCCTAAAAAATGTTTTATATATTTTGCTCCATGATATTTTATCCCGATAACATGGGTAAAAACCACAACCGTCAGGGCACATGCCAAAGTAGTGTTCAAGCTTGCAGTTGGGGGAAAAAATCCAGGCACAAGCCCGATAAGATTACAGGCAAAAATATAAATAAATACTGTTGCCACAATGGGGAAGAGCCATCTCCCCTCTTCACCTGTAATCTCAATCATGAAATTTTCGATACCGGAAATAATTAATTCAGATACATTTTGACCCTGTGTGGGAATCATACGTATCCCTTTTGCCGCCAGTGCACCTGCAGCAATAAGCAAAATCATTACCACCCACGAATAAATAACATGTGGGTTTGCATGGGCAAAATGTCCGAGACCTATTAATTCAAAGATCTTCACAAAAAACAGATAGGGATGTTCCATCCTTAAATTGCCTCCTTGAAAATAAGAGTTTTAAGTTCACGCATGGTAGCAAGGGTTATACTGGCAACCACTACAGACAGCCCGACCAAAAGCCCAATAGGCTGTACAACTTTCCATACAATCAAAGCGAAAATAATAAATCCGCTTATGGTGAAGCGAAGATAATATTTCCCCAATATCAACCCTGCAGATGAAATCTGCGGGGGAGTAAAAGCCTTTTTAAGGGTTCTTTCCAGCAGATAAAAATTTATTGTAACTATTAAGCCTCCAAATATTATCCCCCGGGCAAAAGAAGGCTGGGCAAAGAGCAAACCTGCTCCGCTCGCAATAGAAAAAATAACCCAATTTGAGATTCCTATGAATTTTATAAGTCTCTTTTCTATCCCCACCTTAGCTAAAGTCTCCTGCTTTTTTTTATTGCAAAACCGATATTTCTATAACCAGCTGCAATTCCAAACCCAAGACAAACCAGCATAAAAACAGGAGCAGTATCAAACCGTCGATCAAGATACAGGCCTAAAGCAAGCCCTATAAAGATCGAAATGGCCACAGACAGACCAATACTCCCATAATATGCCAAATCTTTAAGATTACGTTTTGATTCTTTCTTCATACTGATATCCATCTTGTATGGCATCAATTATTTATGTAATTAACATTAGGAGATAGCACCAATTATAAAATAAATCAATTAAAATTTTTTATAACAGCTTCTTGATAACTGATGTGACGCATTTTTTTAATTGATATCTATGAATTGTCACCCCTCTTTATTTGTTTTTTTTCACGATATATCAAAATTTGCTGAATCGAAAACAGGGCCATCAAGACAGACATGCATATATCTATTTGAACTGTTTATGGCTTTTACTGCACAGCCCAAACATGCCCCCACCCCACAAGCCATAACAGATTCAGTGGAAATCTGACATTCAATCCCATCCAGCCTGGCTATCCTTGCAACCTGTTTTAACATTGGAACAGGACCGCACGCATAAATAATATCTGCAACATTTTTTTTAAGCCTGGTATTTAATAGATCCGTAACAAGCCCCTTTTTCCCACGGCTTCCATCCTCCGTTGCAATAAGGATATCTATTCCCATGTTTGCGAAAGTATCAGCGCAAAGGATATCTTTTTGGCCCTTTCCACCAATAAAAAGGGTAGATCTGCAAAGATCAAACCCTTTTGAACGAAGGCTTAATGCAAAAAAAAGCATGGGGGCTACACCTATACCGCCCGCCACAATAAAAATGCGGCGAAAACTATTTTTAAATAAAAATCCATTCCCCAGGGGCCCAAGAATATCAACGGGTTCCCCTTTTTTTACAGATGCAAGTATTCCGGTGAACTCCCCCACAACCTTGTAGAGAAGCTCCACCCCCACAACTGTTCCTTTTTTTTTAATTAACCTGTGAATGGAAAAAGGGCGTCTCAGAAAAGGATGCCTTCCCTGCAAATTGAGCATGAGAAATTGACCCGGCTTTGAAGAGGAGAATCCTTCACCACATTGTATGCCAATATTATAGTATGGGGAAGTTATCTTTTTATTCCACAAAACAATGGTTTTTTCCCGAATCATCATTTTAAGGTCTATATCCCGCATATTTATTGATAATTGTATTAATAATTTCAGAAGTTGAAATGTCGATTCTAAATGGAATTCTCACAACTCTCCCACCATTTTGTATCACATAATCTGCCCCTACTATTTTATCTTCACCCCAGTCATCACCCTTTACAAGAACATGGGGCTTTATTGCGCAGATAAGATTTAACGGGTCAGGTTCATCAAAAATAACGATAAAATCGACACTGCAAAATGCGGAAACGACCATCCCCCTTTGCTCCTGACAAATAATCGGTCTGTTTTTCCCTTTAATATTTTTTATCGATTCATCAGAATTTAATCCAAGTACAAGGACATCCCCTTCACCTTTTGCAGCATTAAGATAATCAACATGACCTGCATGGATTAAATCAAAGCACCCATTTGTAAACACAATGGTTTTACCCTCGCTGCAAAGATCCTGAATTTTCAGCAAAAGATCAGTTAATGTCAATATTTTGGAGGATATATTCATCCGGTCATCACCACTTTTATTTATATAGATCTTTAAGATAAGGGTTCGGTCAAAAATAAATTGGCAATTTTAAGTGTTGAGGCGCCCGCCTGGCAAGGCGCAAAAGTTCAGTAATATCAGGACATTCCTGCACTTTTGTAACGCAGTCAGGCGGGATGCATCGGCGCTTAAAATGTTAAGTTGTTTTTGCGCGAGCCCTAAGGATTGGGATGAAATAAATTACCCATAATTTTCAAACTGTGGGGTTAGCAGTTAGCTTTTGCTAAAGCTGTACAGTTTGTGCCAGAGTCAATACATCCACACTGGCTGCGCCGCCATTGAGTAAAACCCGGGAACATTCCCTGACAGTTGCCCCTGTAGTGTAAACATCATCCACAAGGAGTATATTTTTGCCTTTGATGGAGGATCTTTTTTTTAAAGTAAAAGCTCCTTTGATGTTTGCCGCTCTTAATTCGCGCCCCAGGCCGATCTGGGATTCTGTCCACCTGTTTCGGACAAGAAGGTCTTTATCTATTTTAGAAAGAAAAGCATCGATTTTCAATTGTCGGGCATTTTCAGGCCAATGCCGAATGAGTAAAAGAGCCTGGTTAAAACCTCGCTGGCGCAGCCTTTTTTTGTGGAGAGGCACAGGGACGACTATATCGATTCGTTCAATTTTAAAAAACTGCATAAAAGTTAAAAAAAGAATCATTCCAAGGGGCCGCGCAAGCTGAATTTTACCTCTGTATTTAAAAGAGTGTATGGCCTCCATCAATGCCTGATCATAAACTCCAAAGGATCGCGCAATCCTGAATTTTCCCGTTTTTTTTAAGCACCCTCCGCAAATATGATTTTCTGCTTCATCTATTTGAAACATTAGACCGCATTTTAAACAAAAGGGTGGTTTAACAGGGGTAAAACTATTCAGGCATGATTTACAAATAAAAAAGGAGTTGCCCATTTCCCCGGTTTCCCATAGCAGAGTCTTTTGGCAAAAAGAAGAAAAGCCATCTTTTACATCAATCCATGATCCACATACAAAGCATTTAACAGGGAAAAAAGCATCTAAAAAAACGCTTAATATGTCAGGTATGATTTTTTTGTAACTCATGGCCTCTTTATATTACGCTGCCGGTATGCCTCATAGAGTGCCACAGCGCCAGCGGCTGAAGCATTTAAAGAGGTAATTTCTCCTTTCTGGGGAATAGATATTAAAAAATCACATTCTTTTTTTACCAAAGGCCGTATCCCTTTATCTTCTCCCCCTATGATCAGGGCAATACCCCCGGATAAATCAGCTGCAAAAACAGACTTGTCTCCATTCATATCTAAACCAAAAAACCATAATCCATGTTTTTTTAAAGCCTGAATTGCTATACTGATATTTGTAACCCGTGCCATGAGCATATGTTCAAGAGCTCCTGCCGATCCCCTGGAAACAGCAGGGGTCGGTGGCGCTGACCTGTCTTTGGGAATAATTATACCATTTACACCTGCACAAAGAGCTGTTCTGATTATTGCCCCAAGATTATGGGGATCCTGGATATTGTCGAGTAATACCAAAAAAGGGGGAGTGCCATTTTTCCCCATGGTCGCGGTGAAGCTGGAAAAATCTACAAAAGGATATTGACTCACAGATGCGCATATACCCTGGTGCTGCCTGGTGCCGGCCATGGCATCAAGCTCTGTTTTTTCAGCCCTGTTTATGTTAACCCCTCTGGAGATGGCAAGCTTTTGTATATTGCTAAAATTCCGAAATGTTTTCCCCTTTGCAATATTTATATCAAAAAACTTTCGGCGATCCGCGGATAGTGCCTCAATAACAGGGTGAATCCCATATAAAATTTCTTTTTTCACAAGTCCTTTAAAAAATTGCTATTTTTTGTTCCATGAAGGAAACCAGATCATTTATGGAGATCTTGAGATCATCATTTATTATACTATGGTGATACAGATCTTTTTTAGCCATTTCTTTTTTAGCTTCCAGCAGACGTTTTTCAATCTCCTTCCTCCCATCTGTCCCTCTGGATTCCAGCCTGCGTTTAAGTACATCAAGGGAGGGGGGCATAATAAAAATTGTAATGGAATCAGGATAGCATTTTAAAATCTGAAGCGTTCCTTTAATGTCCAGATCAAGGAGTATGCTTTTACCAGAACCAAGATTTTTATCTAAAAAATCAGATGAAGTACCATAGAAATTACCATAAACCTCCGCCCATTCTGCCCATCTCTTTTTTTCTATATTTTTAATAAATTCTTTTTTATTTATGAAAAAATAGTCAGCCCCCTGTTTTTCGACTCCCCTGGGGGGCCGGGTCGTGTAAGATACCGAATAAAGGAGTCCAGGTAATCTCTTGAGCACTGCCTTTACAAGGGTCGTTTTCCCGGCCCCTGAAGGGGCTGAGATAATAAAAAGTTTAGCTTTTGGTTTCATAATTTCAAAAAAGCCTTATTCTTCCCCCTTTTTTTTGTGCTGGGCTTCCATGAGGGTTGCATATCGTTGTGCCACGGTTTCTTCCTGGATTGCAGAGAGAACAACATGATTGCTGTCCATGATAATTATTGACCTTGTTTTACGGCCGAATGTTGCATCAATCAGGCGTTTATCATCTTTGGCATCATCCTTCAAACGTTTAACAGGGGCAGAATTATACGCCAGTATAGCAATAACCCTATCAGCGGCCACAGTATTACGATGACCAACATTTAACAAAGACTGTTCCATTAATACACATTTTTTTAATTTATTCAATATTCTGCACCTGCTCTCTTATTTTTTCCAATTCTGCCTTAACAGTTACAACTCCATGGGATAAATCTGTGCATTGGACTTTAGAACCTATGGTGTTACATTCCCTGTTAAATTCCTGCAATAAAAAATTAAGTTTTCTACCGGCAGGTTCTTTGGCATCCATGATTGCATTAAATTGTTCTATATGACTCTTTAT
>DAOWMW010000067.1 GCA_030642865.1 Desulfobacteraceae bacterium | reverse complement strand
GCTGTGAGACAAAAGCAGTATATATACCCACCATTGCAACGCTGGAAATGGCTAAACCCAGGAGAAGTTCGACCAGAGTGAAACCTTTTTGCTCTTTTGCAGTATAATTTGTATTAATCATTTTTTCAATTCCATATGATTTCGTCAATACTTGTTTTTGTTCTCATGGAACCGGTGGACTGGATTGTAATCTTGTAAAACCGTGAATTGGAATTTTGAAGTTGAACAGTACCCCAGCGGTCCTTCCAGGGAAGCCCCCGGGAATTAAAGCCGGTTGTGTGTTCAGTAAAATTTGAGAAATAAAGTGATGTATTGCGTGGCATACCGGTTTGGGCAATGATCAATTCCCCGGCATCAAAGGCTCCGTTGGCAGGGGTGTCGTCGACAAAAATCTGATAGGTTCCCACCTGACCTCCGGGTACGGGAGGGGCAGGGACAAAAACGACTATAACATCAATATTCCTTTTAACAGCTTCTAACCGGGCTTTTTGCAAATTTGAATAAAGATTTCGTGTGGCCGCTTTTAATCTGTAATTGGGGAGCCAGCCATTTATTGCCGCTGGTACCGCAATTGTGGCTAAAATAGCAATAATGGCAATTACTATCATCAGTTCAACCAACGTAAACCCTGAATTTTTATGCATAATAAAATCTCCTGGGGTGTTGTGCTTTTTATCATAGTATTGAAATATGCAAAAAACATTCCATATTGTATGGCTCGAGATTTTTATAATTTTCTATGAAAAATTGATTTTTAACAATATTCGACCAAAAGAAACATTGGCTTCAGTGGGGAAAGGGATTGCAGGGTGTGGATTTAATTGTTTGACAATTAGTTGATTTTATCTTTTCAAATAAGCTTTCCAGCAGGTTTTGAAAAAATATCCGTTACTGTTAAAAATTTTTATAGTGATGTTAATTTTTTTAATAGGTTCAACCATGAATAATAAGCAAATCAGCGTGTTGCAAAATCTTGTTGATCTGTGCCACAAGGTACAGTGGTAATGATATAAAGTATAATCAAGCTGGCTTGTACACTTTTTCATGGGAACAGTTGTTTTAAAATCATTCTTTGATGCAGCACCCACATTAAATCTGGATGAGGTATTAAAATTAATTTTAAAAATACCATGGCAAAAATAAAAAGACAATTGGAAAATGTCAAAAAAATGTATAAAACACTACTGAATATTGGCTGAATAATTACAAATATTTTTCTATAATCCGGTCAAGGAGGATATGTGCCACAGCCTCTTTTTCCATGGATTCAAAGGGTTCTTTTGTTCCGTCTTTATAAAAAAAAGTAACCTCATTGGTATTGGACTGAAAACCGGAAGATTCTGTTCCAACAATGTTTCCTACGATCATATCAAGATTTTTTTTAATCAGTTTTCCAGTTGCATGTTTTTCAAGCTGCTCTGTTTCCGCTGCAAAGCCGATGAGAATTTGATCTTTTTTTTGAGCCCCTATTTTTTTCAAAATATCCATATTTTTTTTTAAGGGCAAAAGCATTTCGCTTTTAATTTTTTTAATTTTTTGCTCTGACTTGTCAAGGGGGGTATAGTCAGAGACAGCCGCTGTTTTAATGATAATATTCGAATGGGTCATATGTTCAAATAGAGTTTCTCCCATCTCTTTTGCGGTTTTGACTTTAAGGGTGAGGATACCATGGGGATCAGGAAGATGAACAGGGCCGGTAATCAGAATAACCTGGGCACCCCTTTGCTCGGCTGCCTTTGCAATGGCAAAACCCATTTTGCCTGAAGACGGGTTGCTTATAAATCTCACAGGATCAATATATTCCTGGGTGGGTCCGGCGGTTACCAGTACGGTTTGCCCCTTGAGATCCTTGGGGGTCAGCAGAGATTTTAATCTCCCTGCAATATGTTCAGGTTCAGGAAGGCGGCCAGGGCCCGAGGTCCCACAGGCAAGCTCCCCTGCATCAGGCTCCATTATAATGATTCCATCATTTTCCAGGGTGTCAAGATTCCTTTGAACCGGTATACTTTCATACATAAAGGTATTCATGGAAGGAGCGAGAAGGAAAGGGGCTTTTGCTGCAAGGATAAATGTACTCATTGCATCATCAGCTATTCCATTGGCCATTTTTCCTATAATATTGGCAGTGGCCGGTGCCACAACAACAGCATCTGCTTTGTCTGCCCAGTCAATATGTTTTATGGAAGCGTTCTGGCCTGTTTCAAAAAGATCTGAGTAAACAGAATGTCCGGATATGACCTCAAAAGTAAGGGGGGCTATAAACTTTTTTGCACTTTGCGTCATGATCACTTTAACTCTTGCACCCTGCTTTACAAGAAGTCTTAAAAGTTCTACGCTTTTGTATGCTGCTATCCCTCCGCAGACACATAATACAATATTCTTGTTTTCCATGGAATATTTTCTCCGTATTATCCTGTGGATTGCTACCCATTAAATTTCCCCGGTTTCTAAGCCTGGGGATCAAAAAATAGGGGGGGTTAGTTTTATTTTAGGATCGTGAATTTATTTCATCCCCAACCCTAAGGTAAAACAAGAGTGGCGGAGCTGTTTTTATGAACACTAATGAGGCATAAAGTGGGTGGGCTCCTCATAGTTTTCGAATCGCGTATAAGCACTTAAAAACGAAAGCTTTACATTTCCCACGGGGCCATTTCTCTGTTTGGCAATTATAAATTCTGCAAGCCCTTTGAATGGATTATTTTCGTCTTTATTATATACCTCGTCCCTGTAAATAAAAGCAACTATATCGGCATCCTGTTCAAGGGCCCCTGATTCTCTCAGGTCTGAAAGCTGGGGGCGTTTATCTGTTCTGTCTTCGAGCCTTCTGTTTAACTGGGAAAGAGCCAGTACCGGGATATTTAGTTCTTTGGCCAGCATCTTCAGGGATCTTGAAATTTCTGAAAGCTCAAGATCTCTACGTTCTGAAGAAGCACTCCCCTTTATGAGCTGCAGATAATCGACTATAATAAGGGATAAATCGACTTCCATTTTTAACCTGCGTGCTTTGGCTCTAATGGACATGGGCGTAATATCAGAGGAGTCATCTATAAAAATCGGCGCTTCGGTCAAAGTTCCTGCAGCGTTAGTAACACGGCGCCAATCCTCTTCTTCTAAAAATCCGCCTTTTAAACGAAATGAGTCCACCCTTGCCTCAGCACATACCAGGCGCATTGCCAGCTGTTCTTTTGACATTTCAAGTGAAAAAAGAGCAACGGGAGTTGCTGCATCAACAGCGGCATTCCTTGCAATATTAAGGGCCAGGGTTGTTTTTCCCATGGCCGGCCGGGCCGCCAATATTATAAGGTCGGAGCCCTGCAGGCCTGATGTAAGATGATCAATTCCTGAAAAACCTGTGGGAATACCTGTTATTGACTGTTTGTTTCCATGGAGATCTTCAAGGATATCTATGGTGCTGTCGATGAGCTTGTCAATACGGGTAAATGATGGTTTTGTTTTGTTCTCCGATATTTCAAAAATAGACTTCTCTGCAAAATTGATGGTGTCATCAACATCTCCGCTATCTTCATAGCATTTTTTAATGATGGCATTGGATTTATCGATGAGGCGTCTCAGGTCCGCCTTGTCGTGGATAATTTTGGCATAATATTGTGCATTTACAGCCAGGGGAATTGTATTAAAAAGATTAGTAATAGCAGCGGCTCCGCCAATATCTTCAAATTCTCCCTTTTTTCTTAAAATATTGGTGAGGGTTATCAGGTCAACCGGTTCATTTTTGGAAAAAAGGTCAACTATTGCCGAAAATATTTTCTGGTGAGCAGATCTGTAAAAATCTTCAGAAGATACAATTTCAATAACATCGAGAAAAGTGTCGTTATCTATAAGGATTGAGCTGAGAATCGACTCTTCAGCATCAATACTTTGGGGCGGCAGCCGGTAAAGTGAAGGGTTTTTTTCCATGTTCCTCTGATTGAGCTTTATGTAACTTTTTCGACCTGTGCGGTTAGCCTTTAGCTAAAATGATCACATGATGTTTTGCTGTGGTTTTTCAGATAATACATTTCACAAGGCCCGTCGGGTGGGGTCATATAAATTTGAGAAGTTGCTTTCTCGACAGGTTGTTACGGAATGAAGATTTCTTCAAGTTCAAGGCGAAAAATCAATTTAACCGCAGACATACCCGTTGTATTTCGAGGATTAAATTTATTTTTAACGCAGAAATTGGATAAATTGCGTTTCGTAACAGCCTGTCGAAGAGGTACTTAAAATTTTGGTGGTGTTCGGTTAGGAAATTGCAAGAAACAAAATAAACAAAAGACGGAAAGTTTAATTGTTTTTTCCGCTATTAAAGAATAACTTTCTTGAATTTCTAAGTTTGCTTCGCCAAAATTGCGAAACTCGCTCGTGCCTCGCTCAAACAATCGCAATTTTTCGGCTACGCTTCACTAAGAAATTCTAAGAAATTTATTCAATACGCTACAAAAACAATTAAACTTCCCTCTCGCAAGATTCTAACCGGACACTACTGGTTATTTATGATGATTCTGCAATAACCTCAACAACTATTTCAGGCTCCACATCGGAATAAACACGAATGGGAACTTTAAATTTGCCCAGGGCTTTTATTGATTCCCCAAGCAAAACCATTCTTTTTTCAACAGTGATCCCCTGAAGAGATAAAGATTGTACAATATCACGGGCAGAGATGGATCCGTAGAGCCGGTCGTCCCCACTAACCTTCCCTGATATTTTACAGGCCACACCTTCAAGCTGTTTTGCCATTTCTTCGGCAAGCTTTTTTTCTTTTGCTATTTGAAGATCAATATTGACCTTTTGAAGTTTAAGTAGTTTGTAATTTTGAGGTGTTGCCGCAACAGCTTTGTTTTGAGGTAGAAGATAATTGCGTGCATAACCTTTTGCCACATCGACTTCGCTCCCGACTATACCGAGAGTTCCGATTGTTTCTTTTAATATTACTTTCATATTATACCTTTTCGTTATGTGCTCCCAATTTTCTGAAATCAAACCATACATCAAAAAACCCGAATCCGATTACTATTATCAGGACAATTTGCTGCAGGCCGATGAGGGTGTACAAAAAAAATCTGACTGTACGGGGAACAGCTTTTTTTTCAAAATAATATGCAACAATGGCTATTCCTGCAAAAAAGAAGATGGTCATGAGAATAAAAATAGCATTCAGCCCTATTATTTTTATTGTTTTATCCGGCCAGAAAAGCAGAAGACAGGATCCAATAACACACCAGACCAGAAAATCAGGAGCTTTCCAGAGTTTAAGATGGCCAAAATCAGGATAAAAAAGACCTTTTCCCTTTAAAATCGGCTTTACTAACAGTATGCATGTCCAGGAAATAAAAATATTAAAAATGATTAGTAACGCCGGAATCATGCGTACAAGAACATACTCTATGTTTTTCATGGCATTTGAAATAATATAGAGGTGTTCTTCGGGGATATCCATGCTTTCATAGATTGCCATTGAAAGCTCAAGATTTTTTGCCACAAAATTTGATGCTGCTGCAAAAATATTTTTGCCTGATAAATTACCATAAAGGAGCAGGCATAGTATACAGGAAAAAAAAACAATGCTGCAGGCAAAGGCGATGGTTTTTTCAATGGAAAGATTCAGTTCCATTAATTCACTTAAAACAAAACCCAGCAACAACAGTTCCATTATAAACAGAGTATCAATGGAAAATTCCCTTGCAAAGACCAGCACCAGCACCAGGGCGGATAAAGGGATTACAATTCCATCTTTTCTGCCGAGTTTTGCCCTGTAAAAAAGAACAGGTATGGGAATGAAAAAGGAAACCAGCGTGCCCACCACCGGTAGATAGGCAAAAGTTGCAAGCATAAAAGAAATGATAACGATTCCCGTAACCATATCCTTTGTTTTTCCGGTACTAAAGAAAAAACTTTTCTCTTCCACCTTATTTTATCCTTACTGCTAAAGAGCAGGACAGTCTTATGCCCATGGGTTGTTTAAATAATTACTCCATTTTAAAATTGACATAAAAATTGCCGCAAGGCCAAAAAGAAGAAGGCGTATTGCAATGCTCCAGCTACCAATGACTTGAGTGAAATTATTTATGTGACTATACTATAGCTACATATAATCGAGTGTCCCTACATATGGCAAAAGAGCGATTGTTCTGGCCCGCTTGATTTCATGTGCCAAAAGACGCTGGTGTTTTGCACAGGTTCCAGTGATACGTTTGGGAATGATTTTGCCCCGCTCTGTTATAAAAGCTCTTAACAGTTTAGGGTCTTTGTAATTGAGTACCTTACTGCTATCCTTGCAAAAGATACAGCCCCGGCGACTTTGATATATTCTTCTTTTTTTATGGGCAAATCCATTATTTTTTTTATTGCCAAATCTATTGCCGGAACTTTGTTTTTTTTGAGGAAAAGGCATATTTTTACTCCTTATTCTTTTTTTCTGATTGTGGTGCTTCAGCAATTACTTTTTTTGTTTTACTGTTATCAGATATTTCTTTTTCTGATTCAGCAGCCTCAGCCTCAGCCCTGGCTTCAGCCTCTTTTTTGCTCATTTCCTCTTTTATGCTGTCAAGATCAATATCCTTGTCAAGCAAAACAGTCATGTACTTTAAGATTTTCTCCTCAAATTTAAATGCCCTTTCCAATTCTTTGACAAGCTCTCCTGTTCCGCAATAATCAAAAAGGATATAATATCCCCGGCTCTTTTTTTTGATTTCATAGGCGAGTTTTTTATCCCCCCATTCATCCCGGGAAACAAGAAGCCCTGTATGTTTAGTAATAAGGGTGGCAACTTTTTCAAGGATTACTCCGCGATTATCCGCTGAAGCGTCAGGGCTGATAATAATAATTGTTTCATATCTTCTCATATGGTCTCCTTATGGGTAATATAAGCTTTTATAAAGTATGCTGGATCCGTTTTCAGGGAAAAGGATATGACCTGATCCCGAAGTCCCCCTCTTTTTCCAAAACGATTTTTAAAAAAGCTTACAGCTGCGGCTGTGAGCCGAAGCAAGGAATTAAAATTAACTGTTGCAGATCGTCAGATAATTAATCAAATTTAAACTTTGGCGCAAGGCTATAACGGGGGGGATAATACTAACCGTATATTTTCTATAGCCCT
>DAOWMW010000174.1 GCA_030642865.1 Desulfobacteraceae bacterium | reverse complement strand
TTCTCTTTATTGGGTATATCCTAACTGGCAGCTGAATTTAACGGATAAAAAAGAAATTCTTCTTAAAGCAGGTTACAATCTTTTTATAAACCTTGTGGAACCTTTGCCTGAAAATATAGAATTAAAAAAAAGACCTGGTCTCTGGAACTGGGAGATGGGGCTTTTATAAAAAAAGCTGACCAAATATTATGGCAAAATTTTTTCTTTGCGTTAGGATTGGGGATGAAATAAATTACCCATAATTGCACCTGGCTTGTGGTCGTCTTCAAGGCGTATCAATGGTTGCATACTCGGAGCATTTTGGGCACCCACAAGGGGATGCCCCTACGCAATTTTGGCCATTGATTCAACACGGAAGACGGGCACAAGAACAAGTAATCATGGATAATTTATGGGTATTTTATAAAGTTCACGATCCTTAACTCCTGCTTCTATTTCCAAAAAAAACAAAGGCAACGCTGATGATTAGCGCCGCCTCTATTTTTTTGCTGATTTTTTATTATTTTACTAATACGGGCATTCCCATTATGGGCCATATAAACAGAACTGCAGCGCCAACCATTATCATCAAAATAACGCTGGCCGGAATACCATATTTGAAGAATTCCCCTGTTGTAAACTGTTTTGAATCATATGCAATGGCATTGGGGGCAGCACCCACCAAAAGCAAAAATGGCATACCTGCTGTAACCAGCGCCGCAAAAAGAATCACCTCGGGTGCAACCCCAAGGTATGGTGCAATTACAAGGGCAACAGGCAAAGATATGGCAATTGCTGCAACATTCATAATAAAATTAGTCATCATCATTACAAAAAATGCAATACTCATCACAAAAACAAACCAGTTTGAGTCTTGAAACATGGTGAGCCAGTTTATGGCAAGCCATTCGGCAGCACCGGTCTGCCAAAGACAAAACCCAATACTCATGGCACCGCCAAAAAGTAAAATTATGTTCCATGGTACCATTTCAAGATCATCAATATCGAGTATTCCAAGAATAAAAAAGAGTATTGTGGAGATAAGAATTAGCGCAGTTTTGTCCACCGGCTGAAGCATAGGCACAAATGACCTTAACGACATAATAAGTATACAGGAAAAAACAATGACTGCAGCAATAATTTCATTTTTTGTAATTTTTCCCATGTCAGCGCTAAGTTTTTTAGCTTTTTCCTTAAGACCCGGGATTGTTTTTTTCTCGGGCTTGAGGAAAATCATGAAAAACCCCCATAAGATTAAGACCATTATCCATCCAATGGGAAACATGTAATAGGATAGTTCAAAAAATGAAATCTCTTTCCCAATTATATCCTTGTAAAAACCAATTGCAACTGCCCCCCTTGCGGCACCAAGGAGAGTGACAATACTTCCTGCACCTGCCACATATGCCATTCCAATGAATAACCCTTTGCCAAAATTTGTGGGGGTATCCTCATCAGTGTACAATCCATAAATTGTAACAAGAAGGGGATACATTGTTGCCGCCACAGCAGTATGGGCCATTATGTGAGACAGGGCAGCTGTTACCACAAAACACCCCAGGTAAATCATACTTGTTCTCTCCCCTACAATGGAGAGCATCTTGTATGCAAGCCGCCGCGTTAATCCTGTTTTTGTAAAGACCATCCCGATAACAAGGGATGCAAATATAAAAAGTACAGAAGGTGTCATGAAATCTTTAAAAGCTGATTCCGCCGACCGAATTAAAAAAAGTACCTGGAATACACCTATTGTAAGGCTTGTTATTCCAATGGGTACCACTTCAAAAACCCACCAGGTTCCCCCAAGAAGAAAAACAGCAAGTGCCCCTTTTGCCTCCCTGCTAAGAACAAAGTGTTTTCCCGAAGGGTCAACAGCATCCGGCCATGGCGGAGCAAAGTTCACAACAAAAAAAAGAATAAGTCCAATTAATAAAAAAACAATACATTTCCAGTCTATTTTAGAGCTTGTTAAAGTTGTTGCCTGAATCGTCATACTAAATAATTTCCTAAAATCACCACCCGCGTGTTTTTATAATGTTATTAATTTCTGCCTCCCGAATACGTTCCGCATGCTCCTGCTTAATGGCATAAGCCTGAACAATTTTTTCCGCAAGTCGCTCAGTATCAGCAGGTTTCATGAGAAAATCAAAGGCCCCCAGTTTCATTCCTTCAATGGCATTTTCCACCGTGGCCTCGCCGGTCAACATAATAACTGGAACAAGGGGCTTAATTGTTTTTATTTTTCTGAGGGTTTCAATCCCTGTAATTTCCGGCATGAGAACATCTAAAATAATGACATCAAAATCTATTTTTTCTACTATTTCAATGGCTCCTGCTCCTGAAAATACAGTTGCAACAGAAAAATCCCTTAGTTTCAGCCTTTCGGCCAATGTCTCGACAAAATCTTTTTCGTCATCTACAATTAATACTTTTATTTTCATTATAGCATAGTCTCCTGTTGAGATAATAGAATAACACCACGGTCACCACTTAAATATTTTTACGGCGTTATCCGTCGTCAGAGTATTGTATATATACCCCTCCCTGATTTTAAAATGGGGTAATTATCTGACAATCCATAATTCAACAGTTAAAAATTATTAATCAGTTATTTCTATTCAAATTAATTTTTTCATAGGCCCGCTTCATTGTGGCAGTGAGCTGGTCAATATCTGCAGGTTTTTGCAAATAAGCAAAAGCGCCCAGGTCCATACAAATATTTTTATCCTTTTCTGAGCCGTGGCCAGTGAGAATGATTACTTCAATCCCGGGTTTTGTTTGTTTGATTTTTCTTAAAACTTCAAAACCATCTATTCCGGGCATTTTGAGGTCAAGAACCATAACTTCAGTATCTTCCTGAGCAGTAAAGTCAAGTGCCTCTTGACCATTGTATACAACTTCACTTGCAAACTGCCGCATTTTAAGACGTTCTGACAAGGTCTGGACAAAATCTTTTTCATCGTCCACAAGGAGTATCCTGAGAGGTGTTTCAAAATCATGACTGTAAGCTATATCATTCTTGTAGTAATTCTGCCCAATTTTTGTATCTACAGAACTAACCCCTGGAACTTTTTGCACAATCCTGATAATTTTTTGCTGAAATTTTGATAACATCATCAACTTTTTATTAATGGTTACAACTATGTTGCCATCATTGGATGCTGCGGTCAGCCCACCGCCGATTTCAGACAGCACCATTTCAACTCTGGCTGTAAGTTTAAAATCAGAAACCTCTTTTTTTACTATATCTTCCGGGATATCATATAGTTTTTCACTATGTTCCAAAACGAGCTTCACAGATTCAGCTGTGTTAAGCTTATCAGTTGGAATTACTATGTCATAAAGTGATTTGTCCCAGGCTTTCCCCCCTGAGATGGCGTTTGTCCACAAAAAAGCGTATCTGTCAGAAGTTTCCAGGTTCTTTTTTATCTCTTTTTCAGACACCCCAAGCTTATCCATCCCATTTTTAATACGTCTGTTTTTATCTGTGATTATTAAAACACGCATAACATGTGACACCTCTTGCGGCACAAGGTGCCCTATAACTCCATGGAAAATACAATTCCCTTCTGATATGTATTCAGAGAGTGTTTTTTTCATACAGGCAATGCATTTTTCCTGTTCATGGGTAAAATCATTAAAAGCAATCTTTCTGCTTTGGAGAACCTTTAAGAGAGTCGTCTTTTTAATGCCGTCCCCGCGCACAACCTTCTCGATTATGTCATTGTCAGTAATGACTTTACAGCCAAGGTTTTCAGAAAGTTTTTTGACTCTTTCCCCTGTATTTGAATAAATTCCATTCGTTATTGATATTATTGGCACATTTACCTCCATTTTTTTCATTTCAATAGCTTTTCAGATAATTAATTCCACGAGGACACAGTTGTGTCCGGTTAGAAAATTGCAAGAAGCAAAATACGGAAAGTTTAATTGTTTTTTCCGCTATTAAAGAATAAATTTCTTGAATTTCCAAGTTTGCTTCGCCAAAATTGCGAAACTCGCTCGTGCCTCGCTCAAACAATCGCAATTTTTCGGCTACGCTGCACTAAGAAATTCTAAGAAATTTATTCAATACGCTACAAAAACAAGTAAACTTCCCTCCTGCAAGATTC
>DAOWMW010000099.1 GCA_030642865.1 Desulfobacteraceae bacterium | reverse complement strand
CATTGATGCAACACGGAAGACGGGCACAAGAACAAGTACTTCCGGGTAATTAATAAAATTCATGATCCTAATATTTTTTTTAAAAATTGCCAGGGATTATTGGCCAGGCAATTATACAAAAATCAGGGATTGGTTATGACTCAATTTATGGCCGAAATTAGAACCAGGCCCTAAAATTTAGTAACTACTCAGTTATACTGATTCAGTGTATTATACCTGTGTTGTAGATATTGGCTGAATAGTTACAAACTATATAATATTTTACGGGTTGTGCAAGAAATGAATCAACATTTTCAGACAGAATCTTTTCAATCTATCCTTGATCTCCTGATAAAACAAAATTGCGGAGTCGAATGTACAGGAATAAGCGTTCCCGCTGATGCGTATATTATTGCAAAAACCTGCGATGAGCTTAAAATCCCCATTTGCGTAATAACCCCAACGCAAAAAAAAGGGGAGGAGCTCATGGAGAATCTCCAATTTTTTCTAAAATATAAAAATACCCCCATAATTTTCTTCCCCCCCTATAACATCCAGCCATTTAAAAATCTTTCCTATCACAACGAGACTGCTGCCAAACGGATAAGTGGATTGTATAACCTTATATTATACGAAACACCTCCAATAATTATCACAAGTGCAGATGCCATACTCCAGAAAATTATCCCTCCCCAGGAATTAAGTAATTATGCAGAGCTTATTATGACGGGTGAAGATACAGAGAGAAACCTGCTAAGAGAAAAGCTGATTTCCGGAGGTTATGAAGAATCTGTTATTGTAGAAGAACCCGGCGATTTTTGTGTACGAGGCGGAATAATAGACGTATTCTCTCCATGCTACCCTGATCCGGTGCGGATAGAATTTTTCGGTGATACTGTTGAATCTCTAAGATTTTTTTCTGCTGTTAATCAAAAAAAATTAAAAAGTATAGATGAAGCTGTTATTTTACCTGCAAAGGAAGGGATCATTTCAAAGGAAAATCTGGAGAAACTGATTGTCAAGACAAAAGAACAGGGTGCCGCCATGGGGCTTTCTTTTGCAAAAACAAGAGAAATAGTCGATCATATAAGAGAGGAAAATGATTTTTCAGCCATTGAAAACATGTTCCCTCTGATCTATCCTGCTCCCGGCATATTTTTTGATTATATTCCGGGCAATTCCCTTTTTGTCCTTATTGAGCCTGAGGAATTAGAAAAAGCAGCCGAAGAAACATGGGAGCAGGCATTAAAAAATTTTCTTGAGGCACAAACAGAAGAGCGGCTTTGCATGGCACCTGGCGAAACCCATCTAAAATGGTCTGAAGTCAAAAAAAAGATTATAGAGACAAGACATTTATTGCTGACACCCCTTAAAGTTTCAAAAAAAAATAATGAACCCGAAAAAAGAAAGAGAAAATTAATTCAAATTGACTTTACCACTAAAGAGAATACCTCTTTAACAATGGAATTAAAAAATTTTCGGGGAAAAGAGAACCTCTTAAGCCCCCTTGCCAACCATATAAATAATAATAAAAACTCCGGTTACACCACCATCCTTGTCTGCGGCGCCAGGCACCAGGCCGACAGATTGGAGTCACTCCTTTTACATTACTCCATAAATCTTAAACAGATTGAATATTTTTCCGAGGTGAAATATTCAAAAAGTCTTGTTTATTCCTGTACAGGCCAACTCTCATCGGGATTTTCATGGCCTTCTGAATTTTTTTCTATTATCACGGGAGACGAAATTTTCGGGAAAAAATACCGAAGAAAAAAAATACAAAAACAGAAGATCCAAACAGGACTGCTAAACTTTGGTGATTTAAAAAAGAATGATCTTGTTGTACATATTGAACATGGAATCGGCCGATATGAAGGGATATCAAAGTTAAAACTAAATGGAATAACAAACGATTTTATCCTGATCTTATTTAAGGACAACGACAAGCTTTATCTCCCGGTGGATAGAATCAGTATGATAAGTAATTACATGGGAATTGACGGATACAAACCTTTACTCGACAAAATGGGGGGGAAAACATGGGATAAGGTCAAGGGGAAAATTAATAAATCGATTCAGAAAATTGCAGGGGATCTCCTTAAGCTTTATGCAAAGCGAAAACTCAACAAGGGTTACGCCTTTTCAAAACCGAATCCTTCTTTTCAAAATTTTGAATCAGATTTTCCATATGAAGAGACCGAGGATCAGTTAAATGCAATAAATGACGTATTAACAGACATGGAAAAACCTCTTCCCATGGACAGGCTGGTCTGCGGCGATGCAGGGTATGGCAAAACAGAAGTAGCACTCAGAGCCTCTTTTAAGGCAGTAAAAGATAACAAACAGGTAGCAGTACTTGTCCCCACCACTGTTCTTGCAGAACAACATTTCGAGACTTTTCACCAGAGATTCAAAGATTATCAGGTAAATGTTGAATGTTTAAGCAGATTTAGAACACCCAAACAGCAGCGGGAAATAATTAAAAACCTGGAAATGGGGGAAATCGATATTCTCATAGGAACACACAGATTAGTCCAAAAAGATGTTATTTTTAAAGAGTTGGGCCTTTTTGTGCTTGATGAAGAGCAGCGCTTTGGAGTCAGGCACAAGGAAAAACTTAAAAAGCTCAGAGCCTCTGTGGATGTGCTCACATTAACAGCAACACCGATCCCGAGAACTCTCCACATGTCATTGCTGGGTGTGCGGGATATAAGTATTATTTCTACACCTCCGGAGCATAGAAGGGGAATCAAAACATACATCTGCAAATTTGACCCGGGTCTACTGACTGAAGCCATTAAAAAAGAATTAAAAAGAAAAGGTCAACTTTTTTTTATTCACAACAACATAAACACCATATGGGCAATGGCGAAAACCTTAAAAGAACTGGTGCCGGGGCTTAAGATAGATGTAGCCCACGGCCGGCTAAAGGAAAGAGAACTTGAAAAAGTAATGCTCAAATTTATAAACAAAGAAATTGACATGCTTGTATCTACAACCATTGTAGAATCCGGCCTTGATATACCTTCGGCAAATACTATCTTTGTTAATCGTGCTGACAGATTCGGGCTTGCCCAGATGTACCAGTTAAGGGGAAGAGTCGGTCGGGCGGATGAAGAAGCCTATGCATACCTCATTATTCCGGATGAAAGCGTTATCTCCAGGGAATCTCAAAAACGGTTAAAAGTATTGATGGAACATAGCGATGTGAGCGCAGGCTTTCAGGTTGCCATGAACGATCTCAAGATAAGAGGGGGGGGGACAATCCTGGGCGCATCCCAGTCAGGCCATATAGCGGCTGTGGGCTATGACATGTTTTTGAAATTAATGGAAGAAGCAATATCCAAACTAAAAGGGGAAACAATTACAGAAAACCTGGAACCTGAAATAAATATTCCCATATCCTGTTACCTTCCTGAATCTTACATACCGGATATTGACCAGCGTCTTTCGGTTTACAGACGATTGGCCAAAATAACTGAATTAAATGAACTCACAGATTTCAGAAAAGAATTATCCGACCGATTCGGAGCCATTCCGGATGAAGCTTCCAATCTAATGTTAAAAATAATGCTGAAGGTATTATCAATAAAAGCCGGGGTTAAGAAGCTTGATCTTGCAAAGGCCGGTTTATCCCTTTCTTTTTCACCGGGACATCAAAAAGATCCCGTAAAAATTACCAGTATGATTAAAAAACAAAACAGACAATTCAGACTCACACCTGACGGGGTACTCCATGCAAAACTATCGCGGGGAAAGGTGACCGGTTTAATACTCCAGACCAAAAATATATTGAAAGAAATCGAAAGTCATGTTAATTAATGTATGCATGAATCCTTTGTCCGTTCTTAGGATTGTGAATTTTATAAATTACACATAATTACTTGTTCTTGTGCCCGTCTTCTGTGTTGCATCAATGGCCACAGACTTCGAGTATGCAACCATTGATGCGCCTTGAAGACGACCACAAGCCCGGCGCAATTATGGGTAATTTATTTCATCCCCAATCCTTACCAATTATTGTAACTATTTAGCTGATATGTATAGCAACTTGCATGTCTTAAATCGGTGCTGATAAATAGTTGCCAATAACTTTTTAAAAAGATGAAATGCTTAAAAAAACAATTTACCCATTCTCTACTCTAATATTTTTTTTATATTTCAATGCAGGATGCAATTATTCGGGAAATAATCCATATGCAGAAACTGGCAGCGACTACTTGATTAAAGCCAACAATACCATCGCCACCATCACCGATTTTAATATGGCATTTGAAGTTAATAATATTCTCAACACTGACATTGCACCACAAAATAAACAGGACATTTTTCGGGATAAAATATTTTTTTTGAATCAGTATGTGGAAGAATTAATATTATTGGAAAGAGCCAAAGAAACCGGAATATCGATTTCAGCCTCCAACATGGAAAACAGCATTTCAAAAATCAAAAAAGAATATCCAGAAGGAATTTTTGAGCAATTATTTATTGACCAGGCCATTCCGTTTAATCTATGGAAAAAGAGATTTAAACTTAACCTCCTTATGCAAAAAGTTATTGAACAAGATCTTGAATACAACATGATAATTGCTTCTGGGGAGATATCTGCTTTTGTAGCGCAGCAAGGTGACGCTGCAAAGTCAGCGAATGAGCAAAAGATAATAAAATATCTGCGTAAAGAAAAGGCGCAAAAAGCATACTCTGAGTGGATAAATCAATTAACCAGCAGATACAATGTTAATATTCACAAAAATAGACTTCATGAAATCATGCGTTAAATCGTAATTTTTCAGAAGGTCTATACCTGAAGCGTGTTACAATCAGCATTTTTAAAACAACTGAGCAGTTACTCTGAATTTTGTAAAAAGAACTTTTTTTCGTTCTAAAACCAGTAAGGATCGTGAATTTTATAAATTAATTATGAGTAATATTTTAAAAACCTATACAATAAAAAAAATGACTAACACCCTGCTGCACATAATAAAATTACAAATTTTTTATTTTTTTTTAATTCCATTAATCCTTGCGCAAATTTTACTTGGAGCAGGGACTTTGTTCGGGGCCAAAACCGTAGACAGAATTATAGCTATTGTAAATAATGAAATAATTACACTCTATGATCTTAATATGGTTTTGGGACCCTATATCAGCGACCTTGAAAATGCAGGATTTCCTGCCGAAAAAAAACAGGCAATGGCTTTTTCAATCAGGGAAAAAATTATAAACAAGCTGATTGATGAACTTCTCACAGATCAAGAGATAGAAAAAAATAAAATTTCCATAGGAAACACAGAAGTTGAAAATGCCATTGAACGAATCAAGGAGATGAATAATTCCACAGAGGAAGATTTGGAAAATGCCCTGGGAAAAAAAGGAATCACCCTAAAAGAATACCGTGAAACCCTGGCAAAGGAACTGGCCAGATCCAAACTAATCGATTTTGAAGTAAAATCAAAAATTGTAATTACAGATGAGGATATTAAAAAATATTATAATGAGCACCTGGACAAATATGAACCAAAACCTGGATACCATCTGAAAAACATTATTAAAATAGTCCCTGAATACTTAACCATCGAAGAAAAAGAAAAAATTTATAAAAAAACAGAGGTAATAATGGCAAAGTTAGAAGAGGGGCTGTCTTTTGAAGAGGTTGCCCGGGACTCTTCTGATTCTCCT
>DAOWMW010000210.1 GCA_030642865.1 Desulfobacteraceae bacterium | reverse complement strand
TTACAGAAACATCATATGAAAATAGCAGGAATTGATGAATCAGAATTGTAATTCCGCACATAACAAAAAAATTGAGCTGACCACAAAAGCCGAACCGATCTTTTTGTAAATTCAAGGCTTTAAGCAGCTTTTGTGTCAGCTCTTTTTAGCCGTTATGTCTCCTCAAAACATAATTTATTTTAAAACTTGAAAAATGTAATACAAAGAGTTATAGCTGTTCCATGGGAAAGCTATGCACAAAATGGTTTAATAAATGGGCAGGAAAGGAAAACCTGAGCAACCTTATTTTTCTTGAGTCCATTAATAAGGATCGTGAATTTATTTCATCCCCAATCCTAACCCGATTTTAAAAACAGGGTTATTATTTGGCAACCATAGCTCTGTTCGCCAATAAGACCATTATTACGAGTCTTCACGCCTTGTGGCTGGTACTTATTGCTCGCCGAAAAAACTCAATTTGTAATCATTCGTAGGTATAAACATAATTCCTGCTTGTGAATCTTATGAATTTTGTACCAAAACTTAAAGGGGTAATTTTTGATCTTGACGGTACTTTGATTGATACTGTAGATGATATTGGTGATGCAGTTAACAGAACTCTTAAAAAAAGAGGATTTCCAACCCATTCCATTTTCGCATACAGAAAATTTATAGGAGACGGCACAAAAAAACTTATCATAAGGGCTTTGCCAAAAAAATATCGTACAGAAGATATCATAAACTCCTGCCTGGAAGAATTCATAGAAGATTATGCCTGCAATTTTAATGTTAAATCAAAACCTTATAAAAAAATACCTGAACTGCTTGACGGATTAGCACAAAAAAATATAACAATCACGATTTTATCAAATAAACCGGATTCCCTTACAAGAAAATGCGTTTTCTCCATACTTGAAAAATGGGATTTTAATGTTGTTTTTGGTCAGCGTGATCATATCCCCCCCAAGCCTGATCCCGCTGGAGCCTTTGAAATTGCTGCAAAAACAGGAATCGACCCCAAAAACATTCTCTATGCAGGTGATTCAGGGGTTGACATGAAAACAGCAACTGCAGCGGGAATGTATCCTGTTGGAGTGTCCTGGGGCTTTCGATCCTTAAACGAGTTAAAAGAAAACGGAGCAAAGCTCATTGTAAACAACCCTGCTGAACTTCTTGAATTCATTTGTCTCTCTTAAGAGGTATTTCGTGGTTGAATAATTGCGAAATTATTTTTGCACGATCCCCCTGTGATCATTCTGGCTAACAGCTAACTGCTAAAGGCTAACCGCACACCTTAAAAGGTTGTAATAAAATGGAACGGCTATATTATTTCATAAGGCGGCTTCTTCTGATAATTCCCACTTTTATAGGGATTACTTTTTTATGCTTCGGACTCATACAATTTGTTCCAGGGGGTCCCGTTGAACAGATGATAATGGGGATGAAGGGTATAGGGAGCGCAGAATCAGCAGGGGCGACGGCAAACAGTGCTTCAATTTCCGAAAGCCAGCGCAAAGCGCTGGAAGCCCACTTTGGATTTGATCAGCCCCTTTTTAAAAGATACTGGAAATGGCTTGTCACAGACCGCCTCGGCATGAAAATGGAATCCTATAAATTCTCCAATAAAACAGCATGGCAGCTTATAAAAGAACGATTCAAAGTCTCTTTGGTCTTCGGTGTTACAGGTTTTTTTTTGTCCTACCTTGTATGTATACCCCTGGGTATAATAAAGGCAATTCACCATAACAGAATGTTTGATCTGGTATCGAGCCTTATTGTTTTTGCAGGATACGCAATCCCTCCATTTGCCCTGGGAATGATTTTAAAAATGCTGTTTTGCGGTACAATGGACTCCATGTGGGATATATTTCCCGTGGCGGGCTTTTATTCTGAAAATTTTTCAGACCTCACCTTTTTTGCAAAAACAAAAGATATTTTTACCCATATGTTTTTGCCTGTAGCCTGCTATATGGCAGGGAATTTCGCTGTCCTCACCCTTCTCATGAAAAATTCTTTACTGGAAGAAATCGGCAAAGATTATATCAGAACAGTCATGGCAAAAGGCGGAAGTTTAACCAGGGCAATATGGGGACACGCCTTAAGAAATTCTCTCATTCCGGTTGCCACGGGGTTCGGTTCCATCCTCACTGTAATGTTTGCCGGCTCTGTAATAATAGAACAGGTTTTTGAAATTCCAGGGATGGGGCGATTAAGCCTGGAAGCAGTTGTGGGGAGAGATTACCCTGTTTTCATGGGGATCCTTTCCCTGACATCCATCCTGGGCCTTTTTGGAAACATTTTATCAGACCTGGCTTATATACTGATAGATCCCAGAATTACATTTCAAAAAAATTGAAAACTCATCGCCACAAGGCAAAAAATTATGAATGAAAAACAAAAAAAAATTATATTATTTTATATTTTCATAGTGGCAGGTTTTTTTTTACTGACTGGCCATGGTGCACCGCAAAAATGGTGCTGCCTTTGCGGCATGGATTTGCAAAAATATAATCGGACCAGATATATTTTAACCCTTGATAATGGAACCCAAAAACATACCTGCAGTATACATTGTGCTGCTATTATCCTTAAAAAACATGATGTGAAAGAAATTAAAGCAGCCGACTATTTAACAGGAGATATGATAGATGCTAAAAATGCATATTATATTGTTGGAAGTAATGTTAAAGGGGTAATGTCAAAAAGGAGCAAACTCGCCTTTGCCGATGAAAACAGGGCTGCTGATTTTAAAAAAAAACATGGGGGCAAACTCACCGATTTCAACGGCGGATTATCCGCCGCCAGGGATGAAATGTCAGAGGATATGGCCATCCTCAAAAACAAACTTGAATATCTGGTTAAAATGGGGAAGATTGTTGCTGAAGCAAACAACTGCTTTACCTGTCACGGAGAAAATGGTTCCAATGGAATAAACAATCCAGGATCAAAAAATGGGATTATTCCACCCTGGACTATTCAATCGAAAGGGGAAATAAAAAAAATAATTATTTTGGGGAAAAAAAGCTCCGGAGCAATACAGATGCCAGGAGCAAAAGATTATATTAAAGGTAAAGAACTCCACGCACTTGCAAACTATGTATGGAAAATCAGCCAAGGCCAGACAAAAAAGCTGCCATAAATTACTCCATTTTTTTAGAGACAGATTTTTTTGAAAAGAATAAAGTCTGTCTCCAAAAATTAATATTTCAAACCTCCGGCCATAAAAGCACCTTAACCCTTCCAGCCATGGTAAAAATTTTTTTTTACAACTCAAAACATACCGTCACGCAGCAGTCTCCGGATAGAATTTTGCGTGGGGAAGTTTAGGATCGTGAATTTTTATTTCATCCCTGATCCTTAATTATTTCCTGCAATTTTCTAACCGGACACCACTGACCGTCACATAAATAATTTCACTCTATAAAAATACCCTGTGACCGATAATCCGCCCAAAACTTTTATCTTAGGGTTTCTAAAATAATAACATGGCCATTCAAGATTATTATAACGTGCCCGAATTTCCTTTTCAGTTTCCATCTCATCATACTAACACGAATAAAAAAATAGCCATGTAATTTTTTTACAAGC
>DAOWMW010000135.1 GCA_030642865.1 Desulfobacteraceae bacterium | reverse complement strand
TAAGATTTTCCTCAATTATTTTTCCAATGGATTTATCAAGGGGCTTAATCCCATTGTTTTCTGCAAAAGCGTCTTTTCTTACAGAAGATGTTGCCCTGGAAGGTATATCATCAGCTTCTTCAACAGAATGGATTTTAGACACCTGGGAGATTTCTGCTTCAGTTATATACCCCTTGGTCATACGGATTCTAAGCTGCTCATCAATTTTTTTAATTTTATCAGCATCCACAGCCTTGATTCTGCCGCGTATCTCCGTTGCATCAATCCGATGAATTTTAGCCAGCTTAAATATTTCTTCGTCGGTAATATATCCCTTGCTCATACAAAGGAGAATATGTTTATCTATTTTCGCATATTTTTCCTTTTCCCTGTCAAAAAGAATTCGTATGGCTGTATCAACTTCTAAAATCCGAAGAGCAGGATCATTCATCACCCTTTCGATTTCTGGAAGCATACTTATGTAATGCTCTGCAGCCACGCCTTTGGTGGAATGATTCCGATGGAGGTTCCAGAGAGCCTGTTTATCCTTTATGGCCTTTGCTATGATCTGCGGGTCATCATCAGGCGGGTTCACCGAAAGATCAAGAAGTATATAAAAATTTTCTCTCTCCATATCTCACCTTTAAAAAAATCGAGGTTGGGCCTAACTTTGGCAGCCAGATGTCAAAGCTGAGATCTGGTGAAACTGGTTCATGCCTGATTAGGATCGTGAATTTATTTCATCCCCAATCCTAAGGAGTTACGTTTTTTTACATGAACCTCCTTACCTCCTCTATCAAGACTTCAACTATTTTTTCCTGGGGAATTTTTTTTACTACCTTCCCTTTTTTAAAAAGAACCCCGGTTCCATCCCCTCCGGCAATGCCGATATCAGCTTCCCTTGCTTCGCCAGGACCATTAACTGCGCATCCCATTATTGCTATTTTCAATGGTAAAGTAGAAAGTAAAAGCACTTTTTCAACCTGTTCAACTATCTTGAAAAGATCAATTTTACAACGACCACAGGTGGGACAGGAAATAATATCAGGCCCATGCTGACGAATACCAAGAGCCTTTAATATTTCAAACCCTGTACGTACTTCATCCTCAGGATCAGATGTTAAAGAGACACGTATGGTATCCCCAATCCCTTCGGAAAGAAGGGTGCCTATACCAATGGAAGATTTGACGATCCCGGGAATAAGTGATCCTGTTTCTGTTACACCCACATGAAGAGGAAAATCTGTCCTTGATGATAAAAGCCTGTATGCTTCAATTGTTTTTTGTACATCCGATGCTTTAATCGATAATTTAATATTGGAAAAGTTAAATGAATCAAAAATATCGATTTGCCTGAGAGCAGACTCAACCATGGCCGGAGCAGATGCTCCATTATATTTTTGCAGCATCTCCTTTTCAAGGGATCCGGCATTAACTCCAACCCTTATGGATATACCACGATCCTTTGCGCAGTCTATAATTGCCTTTAGCTTTTCTTTTCCACCTATGTTTCCGGGATTAATTCTCAATGCGTCTGCGCCGGCTTTTACAGATGCCAGGGCAAGTCGAAAATCAAAGTGTATATCTGCAATAATCGGTATCAAGACCCTCTTTTTTATATCAGCTATTGCCGCTGCAGACTCTTTATCCGGCACAGCAAGCCTTACAATCTCGCAGCCACATTTTTCAAGACGTTTAATCTGGGAAACAGTCGATTCAATATCAATGGTCAAGGTATTGGTCATTGACTGAACAGCAACAGGGGCCATCCCGCCTATTTTCACCATGCCAACAGAAATTTCACGAGTTTTTTTACGAATAATCATATAAAAAAGTATTTAACCCCAATGGTATCCGGTCTGAAAATTACAGAAACAATTATGGGTAATTTATTTCATCCCCAATCCTGAACTTCCCCCACGCAAGAGTCGAACCGAACACTACTGATTTAACCCTGAAAAATTAGAACCTGTCGTTTTTCAGCATTTATCAAAGTGGGAAAATTTCATTGTGAAAACCCCCCTGCCCTGGGTTGCAGACCTTAGTGAGGTTGAATAGCCAAACATCTGTGCCAGGGGGAGAACCGCCGTTATTGCCTGCAATCCTGCTGCTTTGTGCTTAATCGCTTCGATTTTGCCACTTCGGGCACTGAGCTCTCCTATCACGTCCCCCACAAAAGATTCCGGCACAAAAACCTCCACCTTCATAAGAGGGTCAAGAAGATAGGGAGACCCTTTTTTCAAAGCCTCCTTACATGCTAAAGATGCGCTAACAGTATATGCCAGATCTGAGCCCTGGGATTCTTTAAAAAAACCGCCTGTTAAAGCAGCTTCAACATCAACAACGGGATAATTCATCAATGCCCCACTCTCCAAAGATTCCATAACCCCTTTTTCTATAGCAGGAATATAAATCCCGGGAATCGATTCATCTGTGAGCTCTGAGACAAACCTGTTCTCAGTCCCCCGGGGGAGAGGCTTCAATCTTAATCTGACTTTTCCATAATGATGCTGTCCTGCAACCTCATTATCGAATACTCCCAGGGCTTCGACTTCATTTTCAATCGATTCCCTGTAAACAACCTGGGGTTTTCCCACATTTACACTCATGCCAAATTCACGCTGCATACGGCTAACAATAATTTCAAGGTGAAGTTCACCCATACCTGACAAAATAGTCTGTCCTGTATCTTCATCCTGTTTTACTTTTAAAGTGGGATCTTCTGCAATAAATTTTCCAATAACCGCTTCAACTTTTTCGTGGTCAGCATGGGTTTTAGGTTCAATGGCCACAGAGATAACAGGTTCATATGAATCTATTTTTTCCAGTAAAACAGGATGATCAGAAGAACAAAGTGTCTCCCCTGTGGATGACTCTTTTAAGCCGATCACTGCAACAATGCCACCGGGCCCCACACTTTGTATCCGCTCTTTTTTATTTGCATGCATGCGCAATATTCGGGCCAATTTCTCCTTTTTCTTACGAGAAGGATTATAAACATCTTCTTTAACCTGCATACGACCGCTGTAAACCCTTACATAAGTAAGCTTTCTTCCCTCAACCATGATTACCTTAAAAATCAGAGCCGCAAGGGGTGCCTTAATTTCAGGATGGCATACCACAGGCTCGTCTGTCTCAGGGAGAACCCCTTTTATGGAAGGAATATCCAGGGGACTCGGAAGAAAATCAACAATTGCATCAAGAAGGGGCTGTATCCCTTTATTTTTTAAAGCACTTCCGCACAGCACAGGCACAACGTCTAAATTTATGGTAACATCCCGTATCACCTTACGGATCATTTTTATATTAATATCTTCTTCAGCCAGGTAAGCCTCCATGAGATCATCATCGAATTCGGCTAAAGTTTCAAGTAATTTTTCACGGTATTCTTCTGCTTTTTCAATATCATCGGGATTAATATCTTCCATGGAATATGTTTCCCCCATGGTATCTCCATGAAAAATCACCTGTTTCATAGTGAGGAGGTCAATAACACCCGCAAATTTTTCCTCACTGCCACAGGGAATTTGCAGAACAAGGGGGGTTACTCCAAGTATTTTTTCCAGGGCATCAACTGTTCTAAAAAAATCGGCCCCAATCCTGTCCATCTTATTAACAAAGGCTATTTTAGGGACATGGTATTTATCAGCCTGCCGCCAGACAGTCTCCGATTGCGGTTCCACCCCTCCAACGGCACAAAAAACTCCAATGGCCCCATCTAATACCCGCAAAGACCGTTCAACCTCGATTGTAAAATCCACATGCCCTGGAGTATCAATAATCTGTATTTCATGTTCCCTCCAATGGCATGTAGTAACAGCAGAGGTAATAGTAATACCCCTTTCCTGCTCATCGGGCATCCAGTCCATAACAGCCTCGCCATCATGCACCTCCCCAATTTTATGGGAACGGCCAGTATAATATAAAACACGTTCTGTGACGGTTGTCTTGCCAGCATCGATGTGTGCAATTATACCGATATTTCGTATTTTTTTAATGCCGGATTCTGCTTTCATCGTATTAATAACATATCTGCCTTAAAAGGAGCTTCCAGACTCACATGACCCGCAATGGTCAAAGTTTCCACCCCTTTGATTAATATTTTAACACTTTTAATTTCAGGAATATTTAAAATCAACGAATTAACAATTGAATATATTGTAAAAAGTTCCGCCTTAACTCCTCCTGGATGATTTTCCCCAAGTTCACCTGACAGATCAGCAAATGCTGTATGATCCCCTGTTACATAAAAAGCCCTGAGAAAAACATCAGGAGGGAGCGTGCGCATCAGCCTGCCGCCCACAGGTCCCTGGATTAATTCATTTATTATTGTCTCACCAAATAAAAAAATATTATCAGAACATGGTACATCCCTTTTCTCTGCAATCAAAAAGGAATTATCCCTGGCTCCAAAATAAAGGTGGACAGAAGTTTTTTCCAAAGGGGTTTTTAAAACAAGGGGGCGGTTATCACTTTTTGCACCCCGGTCACTCATATTCACAAAAACCCGCATCGCAACAATAACTATAATAACCAAAAAAAAAACCGCAGCCAAATATAATAAAAGATGCTTCATAAAAAATATAATTTGGGGACAAATAATTAGCTGAAAACCTGTATATTGCAACAATGCCTGAACAAAAACTGCCAATTCCACAGATCACTGCGCCGGGCTGAATTCCTGACAATCCAATTGACCTTGACACACATTTCCTTGTATGTTTATACTGGATTATAGAGAAAAACAAGCTATTACTCAAAATAAAATAACTTAGGGTTCGCCCAAAAATAAATTGGCAATTTTAAGTGTTGAGGCGCCTGCCTGGCAAGGCGCGAAAGCGTAGGAATATCAGGATATTTATACGTTTTCGTAACGCAGTCAGGCAGGATGGATCGACGCTTAAAATGTT
>DAOWMW010000117.1 GCA_030642865.1 Desulfobacteraceae bacterium | reverse complement strand
CTCTTTTTTCGATTTTCCTGCCTGCCACTTTTGTCTGTTTTCATAATAAATATCCCAGAATAGTTTCCCCGGCGCAAACTTTATCACCAACAGATACATTAAGCTTTGCGCTGGCCGGGAGGTAAACATCTAACCTTGAGCCAAAGCGTATCAGCCCGAATCGCTGGCCCCGCTCAACAAAATCTCCTTTATTTATTCTGCAGATAATACGCCTTGCAATAAGTCCTGCAATTTGGACAAAACAGATTTTATCTCCTTTTTCCGTTTCAAGAAAAAGGACATTATGCTCGTTTTCTTTTGATGCCTTATCAAGATGTGCCGAAAAAAATTTACCAGGATAATAGTCTATCCCCACCACCTTTGCCTTGCAGGGAATTCTATTTACATGAACATTGAAAACTGACATAAAAATACTGATTTTAGTACATGGCCCCCGGGCAAAAGGGGAGTTTTCAAGGTCATCTGTAACAAGTATCTTTCCATCCGCTGGCGACACCAGAGCATTTTCATCCTTTGGGATGATCCGTTCGGGATCTCTGAAAAACCAGCAGACAAAAGCTGTACACAATAAAGAAGGTACTGTCAGAATTGATATTCCCCAAAAGGCAAACAATAGGGTGACAAACGCACATATGAGTATAAAAGGGTATCCTGCTTTTTCCACAATATAATTATCTTAGTAAGAGTTGATAATAAAGTCAAGAATAACCGTAACTATTCGGACCAGTTACGCTGGGACAATAAATGCAAACCTGTTAGTAACTACTCAGCTACACTGATTCAGTGTATTACTGCTAAAGACTAACCGCACAGCTTGATATTTTTCGGAATCTTTGCATCAGGCTTGCGTATATAACAGGGTAGAAGGGATTCCATTGTATCGAACCCATTCCCCTGAATTTTTTCAAGGGCAGCATAAGCCACTGTTGAGGCAAAAAGGGTATTTAAACATGGAGGCGTAAAAACAGCATGGTCACCCATAATTTTAATTATTGTCTCCTGATAAGCAACCGCACCATCCCCTATAAAGGTACAGCCTTCAGAAACCCCTTTAAGTGCCTGCTCCACAGATAGTACTGTTTCACATACCTCATTTTTTAACAACCTTTTTTTTTCACCGGAAGCAACATATCTATAAAACCCGGAGTAAACCTCATCCCTGCGCGCATCAAGCATGGCGCAAACAAGAGAAGAAGTTACCGTCTGCATGGCAAGGGCTTTAAGAGAAGAAAGACCAATAACAGGCTTATCCAATGCAGAGGCAAGCCCTTTTACTGTGCTTATTCCTATCCTGAGACCCGTAAAAGTTCCAGGCCCTTTTGTCACAGCAAACCCATCAATGTCAGAAAATTTACAGCCGGACAATTTTACCACATTATTGATCATTTCCATTAAATGCCTGGAATGGGTCTGCGTACTTATCAATGTCTGCTCAGCAAGTAATGAAAGATTTTCAACAACAGCAACGCTGCATGTTTTTGTTGATGTGTCGACTGCGAGTATTTTCATTGTCATTTTTTTTCTATAGCTATCTCAAGTACCTGATTCATATCTTTAACAGGGATAAACTTTATTTTATCTTTAATGTTTTTTGGAATTTCAACAAGATCTTTTTTATTTTTCTCCGGCAAAACAATGGTGTGAATCCCTGCTCTCAAGGCACCAAGAGCTTTTTCCTTGAGTCCGCCGATGGGGAGGACGCTACCCCTTAGCGTAATTTCTCCGGTCATTGCCACATCTTTGCTGACAGGCTGGTCTGTTATTGCAGAAATAAGGGCCGTTGCCATAACTATTCCAGCGGAGGGCCCGTCTTTTGGTATGGCCCCGGCGGGAACATGAATATGGACATCCATGTTTTCAAGAAAATTTTCCTTAATTCCATGGGAACCAATGTTTGCCCTTGCAAAACTCAAAGCTGTTCGGGCAGATTCCTGCATTACGTCTCCCAGTTGACCGGTGAGGATCAGCTCCCCTTTTCCTGGCATAAGAGATGTTTCAACATATAAGACTTCACCGCCGGCCTGCGTCCATGCAAGGCCGGTTGCCATGCCAACCTGGCTGGTTTTAAGCTCCATTTCAGGATAATATTTTCTAACACCCAAATAATCCTGCAGATTATTCTTGGTAACAGTAAATGTTCCCTCCTTTCCTTCTGCAATTTTGCGTGCAATTTTACGACAAATTGTGCCAAGTTCCCGCTCAAGATTTCTCAGGCCCGCTTCAAGGGTATGCTCCCGTATAACCTGGAGAAGTGCGGGGGAGGTCAAGGAAACATCCTTTTGCTCTAAGCCGTTTTCTTCAACTTGCCGGGGCATGAGAAATTTTCTGGCAATGGCGGCTTTCTCTTCTTCAGAATAGCCGGAAAGTGATATCACCTCCATCCTGTCAAGGAGGGCTGAAGGAATGGTGTCTGTTGAGTTGGCTGTGAGTATAAACATAACATTTGAAAGATCAAAGGTCAGATTTAAATAGTGATCGCTGAATGCAAAATTCTGTTCAGGATCCAGGGCCTCCAGAAGAGCCGAAGAAGGGTCCCCACGGAAATCAGAGCCGAGTTTATCTATTTCATCCAGCATAAAAACAGGATTATTTGTTTTGGCCTGTTTCAAGCCCTGGAGAATGCGACCTGGCATCGCCCCGATATATGTACGCCTGTGTCCCCTGATTTCGGCTTCATCCCTTATCCCTCCCAGGGAAATTCTTACAAACTTCCGGCCCATGGCATCGGCAATCGCTTTGCCTAAAGAAGTTTTGCCAACCCCTGGAGGTCCAGCAAAACAGAGGATTGGTCCCTTGATTTTTGACTTTAGTTTCCGAACACTTAAATATTCGAGTATCCTGTCTTTTATTTTATCCAGGCCGTAATGATTCTTATTTAAAACCTGTTTTGCTTTTTTTATATTTATCTCATCAGAGGTGGATTTGCTCCATGGCATATCAACAAGGCAATCCAGATATGTCCTTACAACTGAAGATTCCGCAGAATCGGGATACATCTGCTCTAATCGCTTTAATTGCTTTAAAGCTTCCTTGTTAGCCTCCCTGGACATTTTAGCATCTTTGATTTTCTTTTTGTATTCAGTTATCTCCCTGGCTTTTTCGTCATCATCTCCCAGTTCCTTGTTGATTGCCCTGACCTGTTCCCGTAAAAAATAGTTTCTTTGACTTTTTGAAATCTCATTATTTACTTCAGACTGAATTTTAGCCTGCATGGTTGATAATTCGAATTCGTGGGAAAGAAACCCGTTAACGCGCTTTAAACGACTCACAGGATCTAAATCTTCAAGTAATGTTTGGGCTTCTTCAATTTTTATTCTTAGATTGGAAGCCACAAGATTGGCAAGTTTGCCAGGGCCTTCAATGGTGTCCAGAATTGCTCCGACATCATTTGTTAAATCACCACGGATTGCCAGAATCCTGGCAGAATGTTCACGTACATTCCTCATTAAAGCTTCAATCTCCATGGTAATTTTTTCCACGTGTTGTTCTTTAATGATTTCGATTTTTACCCTGAAAAGAACTTTTTTCAAAACATATTTGATGATTTTTGCCTTGGCCACGCCCTGGACAAGTACTCTCAAACGTCCGTCAGGCATTTTCAGGACTCGTAAAATTTTTCCCACGGTACCCATGGTATAAAGCTCATCCGCGCCTGGTTCCTCAACGACCTTATTCTTCTGGGCAGTCAACAACAAATACCCTTTTTTTGCCACAGCTTCGTCCACTGCACGCATGGATTTATCACGGCCAATAACGAGGGGGAGCAGCATATCTGTAAAAATAACCACGTCCCGCACCGGCAGTAATGGAAGAATGACCGGCAAATCATCAATATCGTCTTCTTCGCCTATAATGTCCAGCAATTCATCCATGTCAGTGTGTGCCATTATTACTCCTGTCATTTCGTCCTATTTTTCTCTTATAAAAAAAATTATTAACTCAACCTTGCAAAATTTCATATAAGCCAATATAGATATAATCGATATTACAATCCGCAAACGAAAATTGTCATACATCGTAAAATATTTGCAAAGCAAAAGGTTTTACTAAAAATTACAAACCAGATTACTTTTCATGTGCCCCATAGATTGTCAGATAATCACCCTATTTAAAAATTGACACAAAATTTGGCACAAGAACAAGTAATTATGGATAATTTATGGGTAATTTATAACATTCACGATCCTAATATAAAAAAAATGAATTATTATTTTGCAGAAATACTGTTTTTCTCCTTTGGAATATGTATTGGAAGCTTTTTAAATGTTTGTATTTATCGGCTTCCTGCCTCAAAGTCAATTACAAATCCCAGACGATCAATATGCCCTTTTTGCAAAGAGACCATACATTTTTATGACAACATCCCTGTTTTAAGTTACATATGGCTCAGGGGACGATGCCGGCATTGCGATACAGTTATACCTTTACGTTATCCCTTTGTTGAATTGCTAAGCGGAATCATGGCTCTATTCGTTTGCATGAAATTCGGACTATCTTTTGAAGGATTGATCTATTTTACGTTTATTGCACTCCTCATTGTTATTACTTTCATTGATTTGGATCATAAAATCATACCCGATATTATTACTCTTCCCGGAATCCCTCTTTTCCTTTTTTTGTCCTTTGGCATACAATCAATATCCCTGACAGATTCTCTATTGGGTATATTAACCGGAGGCGGTTCTCTATTCACAGTTGCAATAATCTATAATTTTCTTACAAAAAAAGATGGCATGGGCGGTGGTGATATAAAACTTCTTGCTATGACAGGGGCACTCACAGGATGGCAAGGAGTATTATTTACCATATTCGTTTCATCAGCCCTGGGCAGCACAATCGGCATAGCCCTGATGCTCCGGACAAAAAAGGGGATGAATCTTGCCGTGCCATTTGGACCTTTTTTATCTGCTGGAGCTGTTTTGTATATATTTTTCGGCACAACAGTTATAAACTGGTACTTCAATTTTATGACATAGGGGGGGGGAGATATATATAGATTGTCAGATAATAAGGATTGTGAATTTATTTCATCCCTAAGGGTTCGCACAAAAATAAATTGGCAATTTTAATTGTTGAGGCGCCCGCCTGGCAAGGCACAAAAGTGCAGTAATATCAGGATATTCCTGCACTTTTGTAACGCAGTCAGGCGGGATGCATCG
>DAOWMW010000039.1 GCA_030642865.1 Desulfobacteraceae bacterium | reverse complement strand
CACCACGCATTAAAGACGAACAAAACTTATACACTACATTCAGGTATATTATTTTCTTCCAGTTCCCTTAATCAGATTACACTGTTTCAGCTTCACTTTCAACAGATCCATCAGTATCAGAACCAGTCTCGGCATCTGATGCAGCTTTTTTAATAATTTCTATAACAGGCCCTTTTGATCCATCGGAAATAATTCTTCTTTCACCATACTCAGGCTCAGCATCAACCGGTTCATTTTCTCCTGTCTCCTCTATCTCTTTATCAGCTTTAGCCTGTTGCTTTTCTTTATAACGCTCTTTCCCCTCAATACATGCGTCTGCTATTCTGGAAGTTATAAGGCGAACAGCACGTATTGCATCATCATTGCCGGGTATAACATAATCTATATCATCAGGATCACAATTTGTGTCCACAACAGCAATAATAGGTATACCCAGACGCCTTCCCTCACGAACCGCTATTGATTCTTTTTTCGCATCCACAATAAAAATTGCACCGGGAAGATCGGTCATTGTGCGAATACCACCAAGGGTATTATCGAGTTTAGCACGTTCCTTCCCAAGCATGAGCCGCTCCTTCTTGGGAAACATGTTGATTGATCCATCATTTTCAATTTTATTCAAATAATTTAAACGATCCACACTCCGTTTTATCGTTTGGAAATTAGTCAACATTCCGCCCAGCCACCTACTCTGAACATAAAACATTTCACAGCGATTGGCCTCTTCATAAATTGCTTCCCTCGCCTGCTTTTTGGTACCAACAAACAGAATACTCTGACCATTTGAAACCAGATCCGAAATGAATTTATATGCAGCATCAAACATACGAACCGTTTTTTGAAGATCAATAATATAAATATTATTTCGTGCCCCAAAAATATATTGCTTCATTTTTGGATTCCACCGTTTAGTTTGATGACCAAAATGTACCCCGGCAGTCAAAAGCTCCTTCATTGTTATGTTAGGCATTATTTTCTCCCTTTTAATCGGTTAGTCCACCGCCTTTATCATTTCTGTTTCTGACTCATTTGTTATCAGCATAACAAGCACCGAGAAACAGATCAAAAAGCGTACGGTTTTAAAAATCTTTAATTTACAAACTTTCAGAAAAATAATTTTGAAAAGAGAAGATACAGGAGAAGACAATAGTATATCCTCCATGGGATGGGGAACTCAAAATAATTTGCTGGAGGTCTATAACAAAATCTATCTGTTTTCGCAACACATTTTTAAACAACCCTTTTCTTCATTTTAACAACACGAGTAATCCCGGCACAATCATTAGCAAAAACAACATCTTCATATTCGCCGGACCCATCAATAATTGTCTGCACCGCATCCTGCTGGCCATAACCAATTTCCAAAAGAAGCCAGCCGCATGGAGCGAGAATTTTATGGGCATGATTTATGATCCTGGCAATATGGCAAAGGCCACTGTCACCACCGTCTAAAGCCATAGCAGGTTCATACTTATAAATCTCAGGCTCAAGCCCTGGAATTTCTTTTGTTTGTATATACGGGGGATTCGATACAATAATATCAAAGCCATTTAACTCTGTGGTTACGGGTTCTATCCAGTTAGCAACAAAAAAATATATTTCCCTGCCAAGATTATAATGTCCGGCATTTTTCTGTGCCACCATTATAGCTTTTTGAGAGTAATCAGATGCAAAAAATTGATTTCCAGGTCTTTCCGACGCCAGAGAAATAATTATTGCTCCCGAACCTGTTCCAAGTTCTAATATACGCCGGGAAGCAGAATCACCTGACAAAAGCAAAAGTGCCTCTTCCAATAAAGATTCGGTCTCAGGCCTTGGAATTAAGACATCCCTGGTAACAAAAAAATTTGACAGCCAGAATCCTTTTTCCCCTGTAATATAAGCCACGGGTTCCCTGTTAATTCTTCTCTTTATAAGTTCTTTAAAAGAAGAACGCTCACCTTTATTAAGGGGTTGTTCATAGCGCAGATAAAGTTCAATCCGCTGCAGCCTTAAAACATGGGCTAAAAGTATTTCTGCCGAGGACCTGGGACTCTCTATATTATTTGATTTAAAATAAGATGTGGTCCATTCGAGAATTTTTTGTACGGTCCATTGACTATTGTTTAACATCCGCCTCTTCTAAATTTTGCAAAGCCTTAGTCTGGTAAAATGCTGTGAGCTCATCGACTATCTCATCTATTTGACCTGCAAGAATGCTGTCCAGCTTATAAAGGGTAAGCCCTACCCTGTGGTCGGTTACACGCCCCTGGGGAAAATTATATGTTCTTATCCTTTCGCTTCTGTCACCTGTCCCTATCTGACTCTTGCGCTCCTTCGACCTTTCTGCATCCTGCTCACGTATCATAATATCAAGAAGTCTGGCACGAAGAACCTTCATAGCCTTATTCTTATTTTTTAATTGCGATTTTTCATCCTGACACGTAACGATCAAATTTGTAGGAAGATGTGTAATTCGTACTGCGGAATCAGTTGTATTTACACTCTGTCCCCCTGGTCCTGTTGACCTGTAAACATCAAATTTAAGGTCTGCCTGTGCAATATGAAGTTCAACATCCTCTGCTTCAGGAAGAACAGCAACTGTAACTGCGGAAGTATGAATCCTGCCCTGGGCCTCAGTTGCAGGAACACGCTGAACACGATGGGTGCCACTTTCATACTTCAAACGGCTGTATGCCCCTTTTCCATGAATCAAAGCTATAATTTCTTTGAACCCACCCAGCCCTGTTGGGCTTTGTGATAAAACCTCAAGCTTCCATTTTCTGTTCTCAGTAAACCTTGAGTACATCCTGAAAAGATCACCAGCAAACAAGCTTGCCTCTTCACCTCCGGTTCCTGCTCTTATTTCAAGTATTATATTTTTTTGATCATTGGGATCATCAGGTAAAAGAAGATATTTCATCTCTTCTTCAAGCCTGTTTTTCTCCAGCGTTAAAGCAGCAACTTCACTTTTGGCAAGTTCCTTAATCTCAGGATCAGTATCTTTTAAAAGTCCTAAGCTCTCATCAAGGTCATGGATCACCTGTTTATAGACTCTATAGGGAATAATAACCTTGGAAAGCTCCGCATGTTCCTTGGTCCACTTCTGATAAAGATTCAAATCAGAAACAGCCTTTGGACCACTCAAAAGCTTTTCTATTTCAAGAAAACGTATTTCTACTCCATCTAATTTTTCCAGCATAACAAAACAGTTTTTTAACTCTCTGATTTTTCTTTATTAAATTTCTCATATTTTTTACGAAAACGTTCAATACGGCCAGCAGTATCAAGCAATTTTTGTTTTCCCGTAAAAAACGGATGACAATGTGAACATATTTCAACTCTAATATCCGATCTGGTCGAACCAATTTCAAAAACATTTCCACAGGCACAACTGATCGTTGTCTCTTTATATTCTGGGTGTATATTTGCCTTCATTAAATATCCTTATCTAAATCTTAACTATTTGTAACTATTTTATGAAAGTGATTTATTCCTTCCACTATGTTCAAATTCAAACTTTTACTACAACCATGGATCTTACGATAAAAAATTACATTTAAAATACTAAGCGTTCATTGATTCCAAAAAATCCTTATTATTATCTGTTCCTGCTATTTTATCAAGCAAAAATTCCATACTGTCCACAGGATTTAATGAGGAAAGAATCTTTCTTAATATCCAGACTCTGTTTAAAACATCTTTATCTAATAAAAGTTCTTCCTTGCGTGTACCGGATTTATTCATGTCAATGGCAGGGAATATGCGTTTATCTGCAAGCCTTCTATCCAGTTGCAGCTCAAGATTTCCAGTCCCTTTGAATTCTTCAAAAATAACTTCATCCATACGACTTCCCGTATCGATCAACGCTGTGGCGATGATGGTCAGGCTCCCCCCCTCTTCAATATTTCTTGCAGCTCCAAAAAAACGCTTGGGACGCTGTAATGCATTGGAGTCAACTCCACCGGAAAGTATTTTGCCACTTGGCGGTATTACAGAATTATAAGCACGTGCAAGCCTGGTAATACTATCCAAAAGAATAACAACATCTTTTTTATGTTCCACCAATCTTTTGGCTTTTTCAATTACCATTTCAGCAACCTGAACATGGCGTTCCGATGGCTCATCAAATGTAGAGCTTATTACTTCGCCATTAACGGATCTGGCCATATCAGTAACTTCTTCAGGGCGCTCATCTATTAAAAGTACAAATAAAACAGCATCCTTGTGATTAGTACTTATACTATTGGCAATCGCCTGCAAAAGCATTGTTTTACCCGATCTTGGAGGTGAGACTATTAACCCCCGCTGGCCAAACCCTATGGGAGCCATGAGGTCTATCACCCGTATGGACTTATTTGCCGGATCATTTTCCAGGATTATTTTCCTGTCAGGATAAAGAGGCGTCAGATTGTCAAAAAGTATTTTTTCCTTGGCAAGCTCAGGGTCCTCAAAATTAACAGCCTCAACTTTCAGTAATGCAAAGTATCGTTCTGTCTCTTTTGGCTTGCGTATTTGTCCTGACACTGCATCACCAGTTCTCAAGTTAAAACGTCGGATCTGAGAAGGGGAAACATATATATCATCAGGGCCCGGCAGATAATTAGAAAAAGGTGAACGCAAAAAACCAAACCCATCAGGTAATATTTCAAGGGTTCCGTCTCCATAGATCATGCCGTTCTTTTCTATTTGAGCCTTTAGCAAAGCAAACATGAGTTCCTGCTTTTTCATTCCGGCGGCACCAGGAACATTAAAGTCCTTAGCCATAACGGTGAGCTCACCAAAATTTTTTTCTTTAAGTTCTACTATATTCATTAAAAAATCACCTGCAAATGTAATAAATTGAAAATTATGGTAATTGACAAATACTTTCCATATGTGCTTGAGCAGCTTTTTACTGTTCAAAGCATAAAAAGATAAATTCCTGGGGATAAATAAAAAATATACGCATAACAGCAAAACAAGCTAATGTTTCACAATTATCATTTCCTTTAAAAAGAGGCGAATACTAATTAAAAGGATTTCATCCAAAACTATCAAGGATATTCAGAAAAGATTCTACACATTTGCCAGAATAAATCTTTAAATTTTGACGATTTATTAAGCGTAACCTGGTATATTTTTCTGGTTTCCCTTTGAATAACAGTCCGTTTTGTAAGTAACATTACAATTCACAGATTTATAATAGATGGATTATTCAGCATTTATAAATATTACTTTGCAATATTAAGGATCGTGAATTTTATAAATTACACGTAATTACTTGTTCTTCTGCCCGTCTTCTGTGTTGCATCAATGGCCACAGACTCCGAGCATGCAATCATTGATGCGCCTTGAAGACGACCACAAGCCCGGCGCAATTACGGGTAATTTTTATTTCATCCCCAATCCTAATTTGGAACGTACGCCTGCATTCAAGCCCCATAATGGCATATTTACAGGTTACCAACGACTAACAGGTAAAACAAAAAATAATATTTTGGCATGCATCGTTTTATGATTTTCCGACTTGTCCCCTACCTATAACACGCAGGATAATATAAATTATTTTGATAAACTTAGAAGATACCAGGATAATATGAATTATTTTGATAAACTTAGAAGATACAAATATGGATATTCTCTCCAAGGCTTTGAAAAATAACATGCGACTTGCAATTATATATTACGAATTCTTAAGGAGACTATTTCCTCGAAATCATTAAAAAAGTCTATTTACACGTTAAATGAGCATTTCAAACTCTGTTTCGTTTAAGATAGGAGAAGGTCTTCAAGGGTGCTATCAAGTTTGGTAGGTGTATGTGAGCAAAATTTTTAACAAAAATATATCATACCTGTGCTGATGTCAAGATTTTTTATAATAATTTTCATGGACTCTACCCGGAAGCGAGCTCTCAATCAAATAACTGGCTTTTTCAGATTTAAAAAAAATTCCCATTTATTTTTTGATTGTAAATATTATGGAGCATTGATATATTGCTATATTTAATCACTTTTTGAATACTGTTTATTTCCTGTTCACAATAATAAAAAAATATCTCCCATCCCATCTCTTTTTTTCTCTTGGTCATACGAGGATCAAAGTTTTTTACACGCTCGAAGAGCAATTAACTCAATTTTAATCACACGTAACTATAGTTAGGGCTCGCGCAAAAATAACTTAACATTTTAAGCGCCGATGCATCCCGCCTGACTGCGTTACAAAAGTGCAGGAATATCCTGATATTACTGCACTTTTGTGCCTTGCCATGCGGGCGCCTCAATACTTAAAATTGCCAATTTATTTTTGTGCGAACCCTTAGGATCGTGAATTTATTTCATCTCCAATCCTTAGTAGTAACATTAATAATTCAAGCAAAACAACTATGAGCAATAAAATTTTACTTAAAGATGCAGTAAAATCCTGCGCCAGTGATCAGGATAAAACATTACATCCTAAAGAGACTGTTTCAAATTTTTTAAAAAAATTAGCGCAAATAGATCTGGATATTCTTAAAAGCACAGAAAGAATAGACAACGGAAGACTGGATATACCTGTCTATTTCAGTTATTGCGGCAAAGACGCAATCTCTTGTACAGGTACAAAAAAACAGATGGGAAAAGGTGCCACCCCGCACCAGGCAAAAGCAAGTGCCCTCATGGAATTGGCCGAAAGATTCAGTTTTTTTAATTTTGTCAAAAACCCTGAAAACTTTCTTATAGAAAATCAGTCAAACTTAAAAGATAAAGCAATCCCATTTGAAATGATTGCCAGATCAGTTCACGATTCTTCGGGGGATCTTGACCGTGCAAAAACAGTATTCGAAAGCCTTAATTTAAAATGGACACAGGGATATAACCTCACCCATGGCAAAGATGCGCTAATCCCGTTTGACTGGTTTTTTGCCATCAATGAATTCAACGGGCCATCTGCAGGCAACTGTCCTGAAGAAGCTATTTGCCAGGGAATTTGTGAAATTGTGGAAAGGGATGTTTGCGCCATAATAAGCAAAAAAAAAATCAAAGCACCTGCAATTCGCGCAGAATCATCAAAAGACCCCCTGGTGCAGGATATGCTTAAAAAGTATAAAAGAGCAGGAATAAAACTGTATGTTTCCGATTTTTCACTGGAAACCGGAATACCCACAATAAGCGTTTTGGCATATGATCCTTCCACAGTTTCCAAAACAAGTGAAATTGTATGGACTGCAGGGACAACCCCATCTCCTGATAAAGCGTTGAGTCGTGCGCTTGCAGAAACAGCCCAGTTAGCTGGAGATTTTAATACCGGTTCAAATTATATAGCAAGTGGGCTTCCAAAAATCAAAACTCTCGATGCTGCAAATTTTATAATTGATGTTAAAAATAAAAAAGAAATCACGACTCTTCCTGATCTGTCAAATAATAATATTAAAATCGAAATAATCAATCTATTATCTGCTCTTCGTAAAAAGAATATGGAAGTGTTTGTTATCGATACCATGCACCCGCAGTTAGAAATACCAGCGTTTTATACAATCATCCCGGGGGCCCATTTCAGGGAACGTGCATCAGCAACCAGTGTGGGCATGTTCTCTGCCAAACTTATATACGAAAACAACACCTCAGTTAATGCAATCGATCAATTGATAAAAGCAGAAAAAATATTACCCGGGAAATACTACATAAAATTTTATCTTGGTTTATGCCATATGGACACTGGCGATCCTGACAAAGCTTTAGGCCTTTTAAAAAAGGCTCTCAATCTGGAACCTGAACTGGAAGACATCCCGACTATATACTCTTACATGGGTTCTTGCCTTAAAGATATGGGTGAATACAAAAAAGCAATTATAGTGCTTCAAAAAGGAGAAGAGTACGATAAGGAGAGGACAGACATTTATAATCTGATGGGATTTTGCCATTTCAAATTAAACAACTATCAAAATGCAATTAATTATTTTCAAAAAATTCTTGCTATAGATCCAGGCTCTGGAATAAATTATGCAAATATAGCTTCAAATCACCGTGAACTTGGCGAGAAAAAAAAGGCCATTCACTACTATAAAACAGCTTTGTCCATAGATCCTGAAATCGATTTTGCACGGATTAATCTCGCAAAACTGCTGGAATAGTACTTTTTTTAAAAAAATCCATCAAAGCAAAATTTAAATTCACAATCTTATCGTACACCTGTAACCTTGATTTATTATGAATAAAAAGCAATTTTGGAATACCCTTGACCATTTGCACAGTTATGAAACAAAAAAAACCCATCCATTGCTTTCTGGCAACATCCCGGGATGGACGACTCTTTCGTATTACGCCAAGCTTTTAATGTTCATCTTCGATAAAAGCAGAATTGCCCAAAAAGGGGGATTTGATGATAACATTTTTGCAGAATCTTCTGTAGGCGTAATAAATATCATAGAGTCCATAGGGGGAAGCTTTCATATTTCGGGGCTGGAAGGGGTGAGAAAAAAAAATGGGCCATTTGTTTATATTGCTAATCATATGAGCATGATTGATACGTTTATACTTCCTGGCATTACCCTTGCTTTTTCCAAAATTGCATTTGTGCTTAAAGAAGACCTTCTTGAATATCCTGTTTTTGGAACAATTTTAAAATCTATAAATCATATTACAGTCAGCAGGCAAAACCCCAAAAAAGATTTAAAAAAAGTAATGACTGAAGGTTCTTATCTACTTTCAGAGAAGGGTTGTTCAATCATAATATTTCCGCAGACTACCAGGAGTATGGATTTTGACATATCTTCCTTTAATTCGCTGGGTACCAAGTTGGCAAAAAGAGCCAATGTACCCGTTATCCCTGTTGCACTAAAAACAGATTTTTTAAGTAATGGGAGGATTATCAAAGAAATAGGAACCGTCAACACAAACAAAAAGCTTTATGTAAAGTTTGGTGAACCTGTTGTTGTAGAAGGAAATGGTCATAAAGCTCACCAACAGGTCATCGACTTTATCTCTCAAAATTTACAAAAATGGGGAAGCCTGGTAAAGGGAGCCGATTATGGGTAATTTATTTCATCCCCAATCCTAAATGGGCAGGAATTATGCGGATTTCTTTAATCACTTTATTTTTAAAAAAAAATAACCCGGAATTAATAATGATTAATTCCGGGTTATAAAAAAAATTTCCGGCAGCGACCTACTCTCCCACACAGCCTCCCGTGCAGTACCATCGGCGCGATAGAGCTTAACTTCCGTGTTCGGGATGGGAACGGGT
>DAOWMW010000083.1 GCA_030642865.1 Desulfobacteraceae bacterium | reverse complement strand
CGCTCGATATACGACCCTGCTGTTGCCATATATAATAAAAAGGAAGAGTTGATAGGTGAAAAGGATTTTAGTGGCCTTGAACGATTTGTAATGCTGCAGACCGTGGATAATCTCTGGAAAGATCATCTTCTCAGTATGGATCATCTTAAAGAGGGAATCGGCCTGAGGGGTTATGCCCAGCAGGACCCATTGATTATATATAAAAAAGAAGGTTATGGGATGTTTCAGAATATGATTTCAAGGATCAAGGAAGAGATTGTTGACATTATGTTCAAAATACAGGTTGCAGAGCCTGAAAAAGTCCCTGAATACAACCAGCCAAAGAAGCAGAATTTAACCTTTTCCGGTTCAGGAGATGAAGGATCAACGCGAAGACCCATCAAACGGTCTGAAGAAAAGGTGGGGAGAAATATGCCGTGTCCCTGCGGAAGCGGAAAAAAATTTAAAAAATGCTGCGGTAAATCTTGATGGCATGGATTTTTGAAAAATTCTACAGGCCTGCCAACAACTGTAAACTGCAAGGTGATGGGGAAAAATATGTTAGATTTTATGCGTAAACAAGCTGGTTCCTGGATCGTTAAAATTTTTTTGGGAGCAATAATAACTGTTTTTGTATTCTGGGGCGTTGGAAGTTTCAGGGATAAAAACCCGAATTTGGTTGCAAGCGTTGATGGGGAATCCATATCATATGAAGAATACCAGAATGCTTATAATAATATTATTGAACAACTGCGAAAGAATTTGGGTGAAGCTTTAGATGACAATATAATTAAGATACTCAGGCTAAAAGAGCAGGCTTTAAACGGTTTAATAGATCAAAAAATGCTCCTTAAGGAAGCAAATCGCCTGGGCTTGCTTGTCTCAAAAGAGGAGATGATAAATGCAATAAATAAAATTTCTGTTTTTAAGACCAATGGATATTTCGATTCCAGCCTTTACAGAAAAATACTGGATCGCGCAAGATTAACTCCCGAAGAATTTGAAGCAAGTCATCAAAAAAGAATGCTCGTAGAAAAATTGAGACAGATGATAACAAACAGTGTCAAGGTTTCAGAGCTTGAGGCCAGGCAATGGTATGCCTGGACAAACAGATCAGTCAAGGTGGAGTATGTTACTTTTTTGCCTGGCCAGTATAAAAACATTTCAGTATCTGATGAAGAAATAGAAACTTTTTTTAATACTCACATGGAATCTTATAAAACAGAACCTGAAGTTAAAGCACAGTACCTTCTTTTTGATCCGGATGATTATAAAGACTCTGTCTCAATATCAGATGAAAAATTAATGGAATATTACGTGGATACCCCTGAAGAATTTGTTATTTCTGCAACTGTACATGCCCGTCATATATTAATTAAAACAAAATCTGATGATGATTCTGAAAAGGTGAAGGAAAAGAGGGAACAGGCTTTAAATATATCAAAGATTGCAAAAGGCGGGAAAGATTTTGCAGAGCTTGCAAAAAAACATTCCCAGTGTCCAACCAGGAATAAAGGGGGAGACCTTGGAACATTTGGGAAAAAGCATATGGTCCCACCTTTTTCTGACAAAGCTTTTTCAATGGAGGCTGGGGAGATAAGTGACCCCGTCCGTACCAGATTCGGGTGGCACATTATCAAGGTTGAAAAAGTGAATAAAGAGTTTGTTCTCCCTTTTGAGGATGCAAAAGATAAAATTTATGATAAACTCGCAGGGGGACTGGCTGCAGATCTTGCTTATGAAGAAGCTGAAAGGGTTTATAATATTTCCTTTGATGGAGATGATCTAATAAATGTTGCAAGGGAATATAATCTTGAAATTCATACAACAGGTTTTTTTACAAAAAATGGTGGGATAAAAGGAGTCGCTGATTCTTCAAAATTTGCATCCACCGTATTTTCTCTTGAAGATACGGAAATAAGTGATATTAAGGATTTTAAGGGGAAATTTTATATTATTCAGCCTGTGGGAAAAAAACCTGCAATGATTCCTGAACTTGAAAAGGTAAAAGAACAGGTTAGAATTGATTTGGTAAAAGAAAAAAAAGATACAAGCGCAAAGGAAGATGCTGAAAAGTTTTTGACTGCTTTAAAAAATGGAGACTCCATGGCAGAATTGAGCGAAAAATATAAATTGTCCCCACAGGAGACTCTTTTTTTTAAGCGGAATGACTCTTTCAGGAAAACAGGACTTGGAAAAAAAGGAATTAATGCGGCGTTTTTCCTTTCGGAAAAGGAGCAATTTCCCAAAAATATCGTCAAGGAGCAGGGCGGGTATTATATTATATTATAAAGTTTAAAGAGAGAAAAGAACCTGATCCAGAACTGTTTGTCAAAGAAGAAGAAAATATAAAAAATATGATCATCAGAAAAAAACAGCGGCAGCATTTTGACCTGTTACTGTCAGAGCTTAGAAGCAGAAGTGAAATTATCGTTGAAAAAGATTTTTTGTAAAGGAGCTTGAAATTATGCAGACATCCGACGCTGAACATGACGGCAGGCGTATCTATACCACGAAGAAATGCTATGAATGTCTTGCGAAACTCCCTTTGGATGCAGAATTTTGTGAATATTGCAAAAAAAAAGTTGGCAAAGTAAACAAAGACGGGTTTGCAGAAAAACCCATTGACTGGAAGGCCTATATTTTAGCTGTTTTATCTTTGGCAGGACTGGGGCTGTATATATGGTGGGCTTTTTTTTAAGGATTCGATCGAAAATAAATTGGCAAATTTAAGTGTTGAGGCGCCTGTCTGACAAGGCGTGAAAACGCAGGAATATCAAGATATTTATACGTTTTCGTAACGCAGTCAGACAGGATGGATCGACGCTTAAAATGCTAAGTTATTTTTGATCGAGTCCTAAGATTCTCCTTTTCCATAGTTTTTTATGGAAACGCTCAGTGGTGTCCGGTTAGGAAATTGCAAGAAACAATTAAGGATTGGGGGTGAAATAAATTACCCATCCCCTCGCAAGATTCTATCCGGACACTGCTGGGAAACGCTGATAATTTTATTTTGTCAGCGGTTATTATTCCGCTATCATTGCCCGCATCATGTCTCCTGCATTTTCAGCATGATCCGCTATGAAACCGATGGTCTCGCTTAGCCGTATCAGATGAAATACCATAACAGGATCTGTGATTGATGTGAATACTTTCTGTTTTACCATATCTTCAGTGGTATCAGCATCATGCTCCATTACCCGTATGTTGTGGATGATCTTTTTAACAATAAGCCGTTGTTTTTTTGAAAAATTTGTAAAATATTTTCTTGCTTCAGTAACCATAATATTTAATTCTTCAATGGGCGCCACTGCCTGATCAGCAAGAAGAATAAAATCTTCTGCAACTTCTTCAGGAATTCCAGGCTCAGGCCGATAGGAGATCCAGTCCACAGCATCCTCCACAGCATCAAGAATTAAATCCTGCTCTCTTAAATATCTGAATAACTGGAACTTGTCCACAGGGAGCATTGTCCCTTTGGGAAGGTGCCCCCGTATCCTGCGCTTGATTGTATCTGCTTCACTTTCCAACATGCTTATTTCTTTAGCAAACCTGGTGAATGATTCACATTTTTTTTCAATATGGCATTCTATTGCCTGCTGAAAAGTCCATGCGCATTCTTTTACTTTTTCAGCATGCTCCTGGAGTCCTTCAAAGGGGGAAGCTATAAAAATTGAAAGAAATGGTATACGCATTGTTTTCCTCCTATATAACATGTTTTAGAATTAAAAAGATTATCATGCTTGTTAAAGCCGATGCAGGAACTGTTAAAATCCAGTAAATTATGATCTGAAAAATTATTTTGAAGTTAACCGCCTCCATCCCCCGGGCAAATCCAACCCCCAGTACCCCTCCAACTGCTGCATGGGTTGTTGATACAGGAAGGCCCATTTTTGATGCAATCATTACTGTTGTGGCGGCTGCAAAATCAACAGAGAAACCACGGGTATTGTTGAGCGTGGTAATCTTTGTCCCGAGAGTTTTCATCACTCTGTGGCCAGCCATACCAACTCCCAGTGAAATACCGACTCCTCCAAATAGCAACAGAAAAATCGGCACAGGCACAGTTGCCCCCACACTTCCTGTTTTCACCAGAAAATATATTACAGCAAGGGGACCTATGGCATTGGCCACATCATTTGACCCCTGGGCCAAAGCAACATAACATGAGGTTCCTACCTGAATCACTTTGAATATTTCTTCTGTATCAGCTTTTCTTTTTTTCGAGGAAAAAAATTTTTTAATGCCCAGTTTTCCCAATAAGCCAAGGCTGGTAGCGATAATTACGGCTAAAATAAGTGCTTCGTGGGTTTCCATGGCAAATCTTTTCCCAAGGGGGGTTTTAAAAAGGAAGGAGAGGATTATGATAAAAACTGTAATTCCTATGAAATATTTAGAGAGATTTATTGCCCTGGAATAGGGGTCTCTTCTGGCCAGAATAATTTTTACTATACATTTAAACATAAGATAGCTGATTATCATACTAATCAGGGGGGATATGACCCAGCTTATTGCAACAGCTGCAAGTTTACCCCAATTTATCACGGAAAAACCCCCTGCCATAATTCCAAATCCTATCATGGCGCCAACTATGGAATGGGTTGTTGAGACTGGAAGAGATTTCCATGTGGCAAAGCTGACCCACAGTGCTGCCGCAAGGAGTGCAGAAAGTGCTCCAATAAGGGCCAAACGCGGATCTGTAAGGATGGTTGTGGAGACTATCCCTTTTCTGATTGTATTAGTGACATGGGACCCTATAAATGTAGCACCCACGATATTTAATATCCCTGCAATAAATACCGCCTGACGTATTGTCAGGGCTTTGGCGCCAACAGCAGATGCCATGGAATTGGCAACATCATTTGCACCAATGTTCCATGCCATATAAAAACCGAAAATATAGCCTGTAATTAAAACGTAAGACTCAGGTGACATAATTTATATTTAAACCTGTTAATCTTCAGGAGGAGAATCCCTGCAAAAAATTTTGTTTTTTTGTTTAGGGGCCATTTGAAAATCTATATTGATTTTTTTTCAAGAATTTTTTCCGATAACATGTCGATAAAGGATGATGGAGCACCAAGTATTGTGCCGGAACTTCTATCATAAAAATAAGCTGGATGAATAAAAAAGAGTTTTTCCCTTGCGCGGGTTGATGCCACATACATAAGCCTTCGTTCTTCTTCAAGATCTTCAGGGTTGTTCAACGCATGTAAAGAAGGAAATCGTCCATCTAATGCCCATATTATAAAGACAGTATGCCATTCAAGTCCTTTTGCTGAATGTATTGTGGATAAAACTAACCGGTCATTCCCCGAAGAATCGGCTGTAAATGTGTTGTCCATACTTGTATTGGGGGGCTCCAGGGAGATATCAGCCAAAAAAGTTTCAAGATTGTCATAACGCTCCATGATTGTTGCAAGATGCTCCAGATCTTTTATCCTTTTTGGGTAATCATCATACTTTTTTTCCAGTATGGGAGCATAGTACCTGATAATTATTTCTCCCATGGGGAAAACAGATTGCCGGCTGGAGTTCATTTGTGCAAATATATTTTTTAACCCTGCTGTCCTTTCTGCAGTTTTAGGCTTGAGGGTTATTTCGGCCAAACCTGCAGCCCCTTTATTTTTTTCTGTTATTAAATCAAAAATTCTGCCGGCAGTTTTGGGACCTATTGTATCCAGTAAAAGGAGAATTCTGTACCAGCTCACCTTGTCATTGGGGTTGTGCATTACTTTCAAGTGGGCAATAACATCTTTTATGTGGGCAGATTCCATGAACTTGAAGCCCCCCACTTTGATAAAAGGAATTTTTGCTTTTGAAAGTTCAACTTCAAGATCAAAGGAATGAAAACCTGCCCTGAAAAGTATGGAAATCTGGTTTAGGGGGATTCCCTTTTCATATAGCTTTTCAATCTCTTTAACTATAAAACAGGATTGGGAGTTTTCATCATCTGTACTCAAAAGTATAGGCTTCACCCCCCCCTCTTTACTGGTAAAAAGGAGTTTTGAATATTTTTCAGATGCCCTTTCTATAATCTGATTGGTAAGATTAAGTATGGGTTGAACACTCCGGTAATTTTCTTCAAGTTTTATGATTTTTGTGCCAGGGAATTTTTGTGGAAACGCCATGATGTTTTTAAAGCTTGCCCCCCTAAAGGCATATATACT
>DAOWMW010000102.1 GCA_030642865.1 Desulfobacteraceae bacterium | reverse complement strand
CTTATATTAAAGGCCTTTTTATTCTTCTCAGGCATATATCTGAAGAACTGTGTATAAGTCATTAAAGTGCTCAATACCCCCGCAGCCTGGTTTGAATCGGGATCTTCAATATATTTAAGCCCTTCCTCTCCCCCTGGTGTCTGCTGTAATATATCCCTGATAGTCCTTGCGTCGCTAATCAGAATATTCCATAAGGCTTGATCTGTTCGCTCTCTCCTGTAAACATAGTGAATTATTCCAGTCAAAACGGTTTTAGCAGCATTATTCCAAAAGGCATTATTCTTGTTTGTGTCTGGAATCAGAGACCCTGCAATTGTTTCAATATCCATAGGCGTTTTAATCTCGCCAAATAAGGACCACCCGCAAAACCTTGAATCCAGGGGATTAAATAGATGGTCTTTATCGGGATCATAAAACCGTTCTATATAATCCCCTTTAAAATCATAGATGACCTTTTTTTTATTCCGCTCCTGAAGAAATGCTATAATCTCCGACATACACACGGTTTTTCCTGTGCCAGGACGGCCAAGGATAAAGGTATGTTTAATCTCTGAGCGTTCCGGCATCATGACTGACCCAAAGGGCAGAGAAAGGGTTTCCTTTTGTTTTTTAACCTTTCTTGTATATTCCAGGCTTGACCCTAAAGAGGCGCCGCGAATATATTTTTTTGATAGCTGTTGCCTTGATTCCTTTTTAAAAAAAATTATTACCAGCAAATATAAAAATAGCAGGCCTGACAAGATAATAATAAACCTTATGCCAAGTTTTTTAATCTCGGTTTTTGCGCATTCCGAAACCCATTTTGTATGAATAATCTTATTCCCTGAAACACTAACACAGGAACCATCCGGATTCTGAAACATTAGAGAAATATTTACGGGAAAAACCGTCGCCATCCTTGCTGTCGCCCATTTATAAGCAACATAAGTATTATATGTATATGAAGAGTAAAAACATATGCCAAATAATAGAAGCTGCAAAAATATTAAAATAAGCATCAACCGTAAATGCATCTTTAGTTTTATTGACTTTTCATTCAGCCATGTTTCAAACCCCTCATAATTTTGAGAATTTATATTATAATCCTCCATCAATTCTCCCCTTGATTTGCATTTAGCGTCATGGTTCAATCCTATTCTTTATTTAAAAAAATAGAATTTTCACCATAAATTGTCAACAGCAAAAAAAATTGACAAGCCATAAAAAAATCTATAAAATCCAAATAAAAACAACCTCCACAGCTGGCAAAGCCAGCCCCCACTTCGAAAGAAGTGCGCACTTATACATTACTCCGTAATGTGTGCGCGGGGAAACCCCGAACCCCAAAAACAAAATGGCATCATACCACTGCTCAGTAAAAATAATAAAACGCTCATCAGGCAGAAGCGCCATAGCTTCAGCCGCATACAGAGCCAGAGACAAACTGCACGACAAACGCCAGGGACTAACCTTTGACTACACAAAAAAACAAGGCCTTGCACACTCAATAATCCTGGCCCCGGAAAACGCCCCCCAATGGGTATATAACCGACCTGAACTCTGGAACAAAGTTGAACAAACAGAAAAAAGACACGACTCCCAACTGGCCCGTGAAATTGAAATAGCCCTGCCACAGGAACTAAGCCTGAAAAAACAAATAGAACTGGCAACAGACTACGCAAATAATAATTTCATAAAAAAAGGCATGATTGCCGACATAAATATACACAATAACGAAGACAACCCTCACGCCCATATAATGTTGACCATGCGCAATATAGAAAAAGACGGATTTGGCAAAAAAAATCGTTCATGGAATAAAAAAAAGAACTTGTTGAAATGGCGACGCCAATGGGCAGAGATGCAAAACTACCACCTTGCAAAAGCAGGATACGACATCAAGGTAAGCGCAATGAGTCTAGCGGACAGAGGAATAAACCTTGAACCTCAAATCAAACTCGGACCCGCAAATAAAGGAGATAAATCATCAGAAAATGAACGCGTAAGTGAATATAATCGAATACTAAGAGAAAATGGCGAAAGAATAATAAAGGACACATCAATAGCGCTGGATTGCCTGAGCTATCATGATGCTGTCTTTACAAAAAAAGACATCTTGAAGTTTGTTTTATCCCATAGCTACGATCAAAAACAATATGACCAGATCTCCACAAATATATTTGCGTCAGATGATTTAATGAAGGTCGGAATAGATAAAACAGGCGAAACAAAATACACAACAAAAAAAATACTGCTTGCTGAACACCGTATGCTGCATACAGCAACAGAACTATCAAACAAGATAACACATAGAGTCCATAAAAATTACATCCGTCAGGCAATCGCCAATAAAACAATGTCCATGGAACAAGAAAAAGTCTTTAGAAACATCATGGAAAAAGGACAGATAGTATCAATGGTCGGATATGCTGGAGCAGGAAAAAGCTATACCCTTGGGGCTGTGAAAGATGCGTATGAAGCACAGGGATACACCCTGACAGGGATGGCCTTATCCGGCATTGCCGCTGAAGGCCTGGAAAAAGGCAGTGGAATCAAAAGCCAGACAATTCATAAACGATTATATGACTGGGAGAAAAACCCTGCCCTTGTTAATAGTAAAAGTATTATCGTAGTTGATGAGGCCGGAATGGTGGGAACCAGACAAATGCATCAGATAACCAAAAAGGCAGCTGAATCCAATGCAAAGCTGATCCTTGTAGGCGATTATTCACAATTACAACCCATAGAAGCAGGCGGGGCTTTTAGGGGTATCTGTGAAAGAACAGGCCTTGTCAAGTTGACTCAAATCAGACGGCAAAATGACAAGTGGCAGAAAAAAGCAACAAAATTATTGGCAGGCAAACCAGAAGAAATTGCAAAAGCAATAGATATGTATCACAGAGCAGGACAGGTCAGGTTATTCAAAAAAACGGAAATAGCAAAAAATGAACTTATAAAAAAATGGGGGCAATATGTCTCTTCAAAGATCATCCTTGCATACAGAAACAAGGATGTGATTGATCTTAATTTGAAAGCTCGCGAGGTCATGAAAAAATCCGGCTTTTTAAAGGGAAAACCTGTCTCTATAGAGACCATAAAAGGCAGGCATGAATTTTGTTGCGGCGATCAAATCATGTTTCTGCGGAATGAACGATCCATGGGAGTTAAAAACGGTTCTGTCGGTTTTATTGATTATTGCAAAAATGAAACCATAGGAGTTCGTTTGAATACTGGGAAGAGGCTGGTGTTTGATTCAAATGTTTATAATGATTTCTCATACGGCTATGCCTCCACAGTACATAAAGCGCAGGGTATCACTGTTGAAAAGGCCTTTGTTCTGGGGTCAAGGCATTTTAATAAACATTCAACATATGTCGCACTGTCACGGCATACAAAGGATGTTATTTTGTTTGCAGGGCTAGACAAGGATTTCAAAAATCTTGATCATTTGAAGAAGATTGTATCCCGTGAAAACACAAAGCAACTGATTAGCGATTTTAGTCAGGCAAGGGATGTTATAGTTGATTTTGATGAAAAGGAAAGGCTAAATTCATACAAATTAACAGTCCAGTCTAATGAGCTGCATAAACCATTGCAAAAAGATATAGAAATAGATCAACGCCTCCTGTCTAAAGATCAGCTACAAGCCTGTTTATCAAAAGAGGTTAGAAAATTTGCCGCCAGCCTTGCTTCAAGAGGACAGCTTAAAAACATAAAAGAAATGCTTCTCAAGGCAGAAAGGATTCCTGAGAACAAGCCTGGTTTGAAGAAAAATCAACCACGTATGGAGAGGTGAGCAATGAAAGACAAACTGATAGAAAATATTCAAAAAAAGCTAGCAGCCGCAGACAAAAGCAAGGCAATACCTTCACATTAGATGAAGCAACCGAATTGGGGGCGTTTAGTGAAGATTCCGTGACTGAAACAGAGGCAATTGAAGCGTCCGAAGGAGGCGATGATGAAAAAGAATAAGGTTGGGGAAATCGCTGATAAAATTATAGAGAGCATTGAAAATGGAACGGCGCCCTGGTTAAAACCATGGAAACCTGAAGAATGCACAGCCCCCTATAACCCTGCGTCTAAAACTGTTTATAAGGGATCAAATTTTATATATTTGTCATGTAAAGGAAAATCTGATCCCAGATGGTGTACCTATAAACAAGCCCAAGATCAGGGATGGCAGGTAAAAAAAGGAGCGAAAGGAACTTCAATACAATTTTGGAGCTTTACCAGGTCTGGTTATAAAAAAGATAATCATGGCAAAATTATTATAGACAAGAACGGGGAAAAGAAGACACAGACAACAGAATTGGAAAAACCTGTTCTGAGATATTATAATATATTTAATGCTGATCAAATTAAGGGTATGCCTGTTCTGGATAGCTCATTAGAACCTGATTGGAAGAGACAGGAAAGAGCTGAGTCTATTATAAAGAATTCCGGCGCTGAGATATCTCATGTAAAAGGAGACAGGGCATATTATAGGGCAGGCACGGATAAAATAATCTTGCCTGAAAAAAATCAATTTTCTTCTGCTGATAAATATTATTCAACAGGATTACATGAGCTTGGACATTGGACAGGGCATAAATCCCGACTGGACAGGGGTAGTAAGTTTAATTCTTTTGGAAGCGCTGAATATGCCAGGGAAGAGATGAGGGCAGAAATAGCCTCTTATATGGTCGGGATGCAATTGAAAATAGGCCATGATCCAGGTCAGCATTTAGCATATGTGGATAGCTGGGTCAAAATCCTCAAAGACAAACCTACTGAGATCTACAAGGCTTGTGCTGACGCTGAAAAAATAAGATCATATTTAATGGCGTTTGAAAAAGAAAAAGCCAGGGACATAACCTATGAAATAACAATCAGGAACAAAAAAACAAATATAGAAAAGAGGCATAGCTTTACAGTAAATGATATTGATGATCAGAAACTGATAGACAGGAATACTAAAAATCTGGCTGTTAAGGTTGGTTTTGACCGTGTTGCTGATTTGAAGATAGACCTTTCCCATCAGAAAAAAGCCCCTCAAAAGGGTTTGGCAAAGGGCTTGTCGTGTTCAAAGACTTAAAGAGACACACGGGGGGAGGACAAAAAGGGAAAGGGTGAAAATCGAAGAAAGGTGTCTTGAATAAACGCGTCTCTTTTTTGTGACATTGTAAAAAAATGGCTTTAAAATTGAGGCGTGGCCGCACGATCTCAAGGCAACGTATACCTGGGCATCAATTATAAATATGGCCATTCTCGATTTGTTTACAATAATGCCTTGAATGCCCGAAAGGAGCATTACAAAGAAACAGGCAAGGGTTTGTCTTACTCGGCTACTGCCAAAACACTCCCCAACATGAAACGCGAACTGGAATGGCTCAAGGAAGCAGATTCTCAAGTGCTTCAACAAAAATTGAAAGACCTGGATATGGCATACGTCAATTTTTTTCAAGGTCGTGCTGCCTATCCAAAATTCAAATCCAAGTATGGTAGTCAATCCGTTCGATACCCCCAACGATTCAAATTGGAAGGGAGTCGACTCCATCTTCCGAAAGTTGGAAAAGTCAAAATTGTTCTCCACAGGCGCATTGAAGGTGTAGCTAAAAACGTTACCATTTCAAAAACCAAGAG
>DAOWMW010000036.1 GCA_030642865.1 Desulfobacteraceae bacterium | reverse complement strand
GTGTTGAGGCGCCCGCATGGCAAGGCACAAAAGGGCAGTAATATCAGGATATTCCTGCACTTTTGTAACGCAGTCAGGCGGGATGGATCGGCGCTTAAAATGTTAAGTTATTTTTGGGCGAGCCCTAAGTCTTCTATCCTGCCCACTTCGTCTCTCCATTCCCCTTCGGCGATCAGGAAGATATAAGGAATATTCAAAACGTCTCCTTTCCATCCCAGCCCGGCGGCCATGGTCATCTGATATGAAAAAATTAGCATGCATAAAAATTATTTTTATTTTTTGATTTTAAAGAATTTTTTTCCGCAAAAGTTGAGCTTCACCAATAGCCGCATCTGTTGCCTTCTTTATTACAGGCAATTCTTTTATTTAAATATTTCCAGCTTACCCTGTATTATCACAAACTTGATTATGGTTAAATGAGCTCACAAAATAAAATTTTTGCGAGCCCATGAAATATAGATTATTTTTCCAAAGGCCGATAAATGAGTTAAGGGTTTAAATGATTTTTTTTAACAGGCTGGTGCATATAATATTTTATGGTTTTTTAAAAAAAATCTATATTGTTTGCCTGAGATTAACGCAACAATGATGCCATTGTGAAATATTTTATTCTAACCCTTATATTGTTAAGAAGATAGGCTTTTTGCATGCAAAAAATATTATAAGCCTGTGTAAAAAAAGAATGTTTTTGTATGGGTGTTTTCATAATTGTGGTATTAAAAACCATGTCTGATTACAACCTGTGGCTCTTGTTTGCTTACTCATTAAAATCTTTATCTAACGCAGAAATTAGCGAAAAAGAGAGCTTTGCTTTGGCGCTAAGGATTGGGGATGAAATAAATTCACGATCCCAATTAATCTAATTCCCGTTTTCAGGGATATCCGCTGTTTCATTTATATGGTTTATAGCTTTTTCAAGTCTATAAACAGACTTGTCTTTGCCAAGCACTTCTAATATTTCAAATATACCTGGGCTTGCTGTTTTTCCTGTGAGAGCAACCCTGACAGGCTGTGCAATTTTTCCAAGCTTTAACCCTGTTGTCTCCATTACTTTTTTAAAAGCATCTTCTATCCCCTCTTTAGTAAAGGAATCCATCGCACCGAGGTTTTCAAGAAGGAGTTTTAGAGGTTCCATGGAGGATCTTTTTAAAAATTTTTTGGCAGCTTTTGCGTCATAAACAAGGTCCCCTGCAAAATAGAACATGGCTCCATCTGCCATATCCTCCAAGGTTTTGCTTCTGGTATTTAAGGTTTCAATTATTTTTTCCATGGATGCCTGATCATTTACTTTGCACCTTCTTTTTTCCAAAAATGGGGTCAGGTGCTTTACAAGGTCTCCCGGTTTTTTCCCTTTAATATGATCGGCATTTAGCGAAAGGAGTTTATTAGTGTCAAAAATGCCTGGAGAATGTCCGATATTTTTAAGGGTAAATTTTTCAATAAGCTCATCTTTCAAAAAAAATTCCTGATCCCCATGGGACCACCCAAGGCGGACGAGATAATTTATCAGAGCGTCAGGGAGATAACCCATTTCCTTATATGCGGTAACAGATAAGGCACCGTGCCTTTTGCTCAAACGGGTTCTGTCCCTTCCGAGAACCATGGGAACATGACCGTAAAGGGGTATTTTGTTTTTAAATGCCCTGTAAAGGAGCATCTGTTTGGGAGTATTATTTACATGGTCATCTCCCCTGATGATGGTATTAACACCCATTGTAATATCATCTACCACAACGGCCAGGTGATATGTCGGGGTACCGTCACTTCTGCATATAATAAAATCGTCAAGCTCAGAATTCTGAAATTCTATGTTTCCTTTTACTGCATCTTTTAATGTTGTTGTTCCGGCCTGGGGAACAACAAGACGGACAACTGCATTGCTGGTTTTCCCGAGGTCTCTGTTTCTGCATGCTCCATCGTATTTCGGCTTTCGTCCCTCTGCCATGGCCTCGCTTCTAATTGTTTCAAGCCTTTCAGGGGAGCAGGTGCAGTAATATGCATTACCTGAATCTATTAATTTTTGAATATATTCCTTGTACAGATCAAATCTTTCGGACTGAAAATAGGGACCCTCATCCCAGTCGAGCCCCATCCAGTGCAAAGAATCTATAATTGCATCTGAATATTCTTTTTTTGATCGTTTCATGTCTGTGTCTTCAAGGCGAAGTATGAATCTGCCTTTCATGTGGCGGGCATAAAGCCAGTTAAAAAGAGCTGTTCGTGCACCTCCAACATGAAGATAGCCTGTGGGGCTTGGTGGGAATCTTGTTATGATTTCATCCATAATTTTACACTTTCTATTACTTCATTCCTTCAGGTTTTGTATAAAAGTTAGTAAAAAGTAAAGCGATTTAAGGGAAAAACTGATTTTTTTATTAAAAAGTCTCCATTTTCGCCCATATTACTCTTGCAAGAGAGAACTGAAATTATATGCATCTTATTTTAAAGATCACTTCTGTGTAATGAAAAACTGAGCAGGGAAAAATAAATTATAAAATTAAAACAATAATATCAATTTGTTACATTTACATAATATCATATATCTTTTGTTATGGCAAGAAGACAAAATAAAAAACAATTGACAATTTTTAAAATTTCGATTACTAGAATTACTGAAAAATGATGTTTAGGATCGTGAATTTTTATTCCATCCCCAATCCTTATCAATAAATGTTAATTTGTAAAACTATTAAATAGCTGGGAGATCACTTATGGCTGTACCAAAACGGAAAACATCAAGAACAAAACGGGATCAGCGCAGAGCCCATCAAAAAATTACTCCCCCTAATGTGGCAACGTGTCCGGAATGCGGAGAGGCAGCACTGCCCCATCACATATGTAAAAATTGTGGAACATACAGGGGCCGTACTTTTAACGATGCTGCGAACAATGAGAAATAATATCGTTTAAAATCAAATGTGTTAACCAATGGGCACATTAGTATAGCTGCGTGCTGAATCCGTAAAATTAAATGTACGTATTATTATAAGGATTGTAATTTATTTCATCCCCAATCCTAAGGAGTTTATAAACTGGCGATGCTTAAAGGTCTGGATTTAGAATCAAGGCAGATGGTTTTAGACACTGTCGCACAATTAAGGAAGCGGCTTCTCACTAAAGAAAAAATTCTTGAGTTCGACAAAACTGATCAGTTTCCGGAAGAGACTGTAAGGAAGCTGCTTGGCCCGGAAGTTGGTCTTCAGTTGCTTTTTATTCCTGAAGAATATGGTGGAATGGGGGGGGGTGCCCGTGATTCATGCGCTGTGACGCATGCAATTGCCAAAATATGCCTCGGTATTGGCACAGCTTTTTTTGCCATTCAACTGGGGGCTGATCCCTTATATGTGGGGGGTACTGATGCGCAAAAGGAAAAATGGCTCGGAGCCATTGCCGAGGGGGATTCCCTTGTTGCTTACGCAGTAACTGAGCCAGAAGCAGGAAGTAATCTTGCCTCCCTGAAAACTGTTGCAGATCCGGTTATAGATGATACAGGAAAAATTTCCGGGTATAAAATAAATGGTTTTAAACAGTTTATTTCCACAGGGGCATATGCAGATTTTATCACCTTGCTGGCCAAAACCCCTGAAGGACCAACCTTTTTTATTGTGGAAAAGGGGACAAAAGGCTTCACCCAGGGAAAGGGTGAGAAAAAGCATGGTTTACATGCCTCGAACACCTCTCCTCTATCCTTTTCAGATGTTTTCGTGCCTGTTGAAAATCTCATCGGGGGTGTTCCCGGCAAAGGATTAAAACAGGCCAACCAGGTTTTTGGATATACAAGGCTGATGGTAGCGGCCATGGCCCTTGGAGCAGGTGACGCGGTTCTTGATATTGTTATACCCTACGCAAAGGAAAGGGTGCAGTTCGGCGCACCTGTTGCGGAAAAGCAGGGGTATACACACAAGCTTGTTGTTCCCCATGCTGTAAGGCTTGAGGCTGCTTCTGCCCATATTGATGAGGTTGCGCTGCAGTTCGATTCAGGAGAAAAGGATCTTCAGACTGAAGGGTCCATATCAAAATATTTTGCTTCGGAAGTGGCAAACAAGGCGGCTGATGATGGGATACAGGCCCTTGGCGGTTATGGTTATATTTGTGAATATGAAGTTGAAAAAATCAAAAGAGATGTAAAGGTAACCTGTATATACGAAGGGACCAGCGAAATTCAGCAAAATATCATAAGTACATTCCGCTGGAAAAAAACACAAAAGACAAAGGGTGCATTTTATAATAAAATTGCTTCTGAAATGGACGAGATTGATAAAACCATGGAGAATGCCGGTTGTAAATACTATGCTCTGGCTGCCAGGGCATTGAACAAAACTATTTCCCTTGTGCATGCAAACAGGCTTGTTAAAAAACAATATGTTATGTTTGCTCTGGCAGATATGATAACCTTCACAGAAGTTGGAGCAAGTTTTGCGCGGAAAGCCTATACCCTTTCAAAGGAGGGCTCCAGAGATCTTGAAAAAATTTTGGCAATGAACAGAATTTTTGCAGGGGAAACCGCGCATATTGTGGCTGAGAATATGCTTAAAATATTGATGGGAACCGGTATCTTTGATGATAAGACAATTACTGATTTTATGGAGGCTGTCTCGTATAATGATTTGATTGGAAGCTGCCGCAATATTATGCTCGATATGGATTTAGTGACTGATTTTATTTTTGAAAAAAAATCATGAAAATATAGTTAAGGATCGTGAATTTTATAAATTACACATAATTACTTGTTCTTGTTCCCGTCTTCTGTGTTGCATCAACGGCCAAAATTGCGTAGGGGCATCCCCCTGTGGGTACCCAAAATGCTCCCATTGTCAAGACAAAAAACAAGGTTTTTTAAAGTGCACTTTTGAGCTAAAAACAATCCTGAAAATTAAAAAAAGCATATATAAAAGGAGAGAAGTAATGTCTATTGAAAGCAGAGTAAAAAATATTATTGCGGAAAAATTAAGTGTTGAACATGATGAAATTGTTCCAGAGGCATCCTTTGTGGATGATCTGGGTGCTGATTCCCTTGATCTTGTGGAACTGATAATGTCCATTGAAGAAGAGTTTGACGTGGAAATTTCCGATGAGGATGCTGAAGGAATGGTACGCGTAAGTGATGCTTTTAATTATATAGAAAAACACAAATAGCGTACACAGGAAAACCAGAATTTTTTGTTCAGATCAAGGAATACGAAAATATGGGCTTCCAGTTTTTTTAAAAGCCTATATCTAAAAAAATGAGGAGGTGTCTTTGAACAGGCGGGTCGCGATAACCGGTGTTGGGCTTTTAACGCCGTTGGGGATAGGTACAGGTGAAACATGGTCAGCTGTTTGTGCCGGAAAATCTGGTATAGGGCGAATAACAAGATTCGACACATCTTCTTTTGCGACTCAAATCGCAGGAGAGGTTAAAAATTTTGTTGCTGAAGACTTTCTTACAAAAAAGGATGCGAAAAGATTACGGTTGTTTGTTGCGTATGCTGTTGCAGCAGCCCGTATGGCCATTGACGATTCCGGCCTGGTAATTGACAGCTCAAATGGTGACAGGGTTGGAGTTATAACCGGCTGCGGTATGGGCGGGCTTTATGAAATTGAAAGGACCAGTCTCATCTTAAATTCCAGAGGCCCTAAAAGAGTGAGCCCATTTTTTATTCCGACTATTATAGGGAATATGGCTCCTGGAATGATTTCCATATATTTTGGCGCTAAAGGTCCCAACTCATCCATTGCAACGGCATGTGCAGCTGGCTCCCATGCCATAGGATCGGCTTATGAAATTATCAGAAATGGTTCCGCCGATGCCATGATTACAGGGGGGGTTGAGTCTGTTATATCTCCAACCTGCATTGCCGGTTTTGGCTCCCTTAAAGCATTATCAACGCGTAATGATGAGCCTGAAAAAGCGTCCCGTCCCTTTGACCGGGACAGGGATGGTTTCATTGTGAGTGAAGGTGCTGGAATTCTTGTTCTTGAATCCCTTGACCTCGCTTTGGAAAGGGGAGCCCGTATTTATGCTGAGATTATAGGATATGGGATGAGTGGTGACGGCTATCATATGACAGCTCCTGCACCCAATGGAGAAGGGGCGGTCAGATGTATGGCTGCGGCCATGGATAATGCAGGGGTTCCCCCTGATGCAATCGACTATATTAATGCACATGGAACATCCACTGAACTAAACGATATGTATGAAACCCAGGCAATTAAAACGGTTTTTAAAGAAAAAGCCTATGATATTCCTGTAAGTTCAACAAAATCGATGACCGGACATCTGCTTGGCGCAAGTGGTGGAGTAGAAACAATTTTTACAGCCCTTGCTCTTAATGATGGAATAATTCCACCTACGATAAATCATGATAATCCTGGTGAAAACTGTGATCTTGATTATGTTCCCAATGTTGCCCGAAAGGCTGATTTGAAAATTGCAATGACCAATTCTTTTGGATTTGGAGGGACCAACGCTAGTTTGATTCTTAAGAAATATTCAACCTGATTTGTAACTGCTCACGTAATTAGAATAAAAGTATTTAGACTGAAGGTCAAAGGTACCCCGAAAACACAATTGCGGCGCTTTGTAGAGTAGGCTTTACATCTTTTCCCAGGGCAACCATGAAGGTTGCCCCTGCTTTTGTCTATCCAGTTGAGTAGTTACCCTAATTTTTCTATAATAGCACCATGATTTATAAACTTGTCAAAAATCACAAAAAACGCAAATAATCTATAAAATATAGAGGGGGCTTTCTTGAAAAAAAAAAAAACAGGTCTTAAATCAAGGCTGTTGATAGTTCTCGCCATTATTTTTTTTATTCCCCTTGTATGGGTATCAATTGTACGGTTTGAGGGCGAAAAACCCCTTGTGGAAATCGATGGTCCAATGAAAACATTAAATGCAGCTCAACAGCTTGCTTTTACTGCTTCGGACATGAAAAGCGGTTTACGAAAAATCAGAATTGCATTAATTAAGGACGGAAAAGAGATAATTCTTTATGCTAAGGAATTTGCAACCATCGGCGTGTTACGTACAGGTTTGGTAAATAAACAAACTTTTTTTATCGAGGCTATAGAACCTGAAAAAATTGGGCTCCGTGATGGCAAGGCTGTTTTGCAGATCTCTGTGACTGATTATTCCTGGCGTAACTGGTTACATGGCAACACAACCTGTTTGGAAAAAGAAGTAATTATTGATACAAAGCCCCCCATAATTGATATATTGACAAAGATGCATAACATAACCCGGGGCGGATCTGGCCTTGTAATCTACAAGATATCCGAGCCCTGCCCAAAAAGTGGGGTTTATGTGGAGGATGTTTTTTTCCCAGGTTATTCAGGATATTTCAAGGATCCTGATATCTTTTTATCGTTTTTTGCTCTTGACTATGGGGGAAAAGGTAGAAACAAGATATTTGCGGAGGCCGTTGATGAGTCAGGAAATGTGTCAAAAGCCAACTTCTATTATTATATTAAGAATAAAAAGTTCAAACAGGATGTAATTAACATTTCAGATGACTTTCTTGATCGTAAGATCCCTGAACTTGAATCAGAAATTTCATCCATCGTCGATGTTGACAGGAAATCGATGATTGATCAATTTTTATTGATCAATCGGCATTTGCGGGAGGCTAATTTTAAAAAAATATCAGAATTGGTCAGTAAAACAGATAATTTTTTGTATTGGCAAAAAAAATTTTTAAGGCTCCCCAAAGCGGCTAAGAAAGCAGGATTTGCAGATACCCGCACATATAAATATAAAGGAAAGGTAATAGATCATCAAACGCACCTTGGCATTGACCTGGCTTCTGTTGCCGAGGCTTCCGTTCCTGCAGCCAACAAGGGAAAAGTAAAATTCGCGAATTTTCTAGGAATTTATGGAAAAACAGTATTGATTGACCACGGATTTGGTCTCTTCAGCATGTATTCTCATTTGAGCAAGTTTCATGTTACTGAAGGACAAATTGTTGTAAAAGGCGAGGAGATAGGACGCACTGGCAAGACAGGTCTGGCAGGGGGAGATCATCTTCATTTTGGGATACTTGTAAATAAAACTTTTGTGAATCCCCTTGAATGGTGGGACGACAATTGGATCAAAAATAATATTACATCAAAGCTGGATTCAGTGCGGAGTCGTTTAAAAAAATAAATCAGGTTTTGTATTTTAGGGTTGGGGATGAAATAAAAATTACACATAATTACGCCTGGCTTGTGGTCGTCTTCAAGGCGCATCAAGGGTTGCATACTCGGAGTCTGTGACCATTGATGCAACACAGAAGACGGGCACAAGAACAAGTAATTCTGGGTAATTTATAAAATTCACGATCTTTATTGTGCAGGGGAAAGAGTCAACTCTGTAATCAATTCCGGGTGCAGCAGACGAAAAACAAGATGTTTTAATGATGTTTCAGTGATATATTTTATAAAGGAGATCATCTTTTTATCACGGATATAAACTGCCGAGGCTTTCCCCTTTATACCTGCCAGTTGGCCTGCCCATTCAATGGCATCTTCCATGTTGCCAAGTTTGTCAACAAGGCCGAAAGCTTTGGCATCTTCTCCTGAAAATATCCGGCCGTCGGCAAGAGCTTTTACCTTGGATATTTCCATATTTCGTCCCTGGGAAATTGCCAAAATAAATTGTTTGTGAATTCCATCAGCAAGGTCTTGAAGAATCCTGGTCTCACTGGCAGACATTTGTCGTACTGGAGAGCCTATATCTTTATACTCACAGGATTTAACAACAACCGGAATCAGTCCGATTTTTTCAAAAATTTTTTGAAAATTTGTAAATCCCATTATTACACCAATGCTTCCGGTTATTGTCCCGGGATTTGCCACTATTTTATTGGTCCCCGCAGCAATATAATAACCCCCGGATGCAGCCACAGCACCCATGGAGGCTACTACTTTCTTTTTTTTGACTGTTTTTCTAATCTCTTGAAAAATTTCCTGAGAAGGGGCTACTCCGCCCCCGGGAGAATCGATTCGAATAACAATAGCTTTAATAGAATCATCCTCCCTAAATCGTTTTATAGCCTGCACAAAGGGTTTGGCCTCTGCGATGACTCCTTTTATTTCCACAACACCAATTTTTTCTGCTGACATAATATCAGGTCTTGTATAATCTCCCCCTTTTATACCAAGGGTGATCAGGGCAATTATAGATGCCAGTATTATTGTCCCACATGCTGTAATGGACGATAACGCAAGTACAAAAAATAGAATTGGGTGTCTGCGTGAAAACATAATATTATTTTGAAGATCCTGTTAAAAATTTGAATATTTTATAGTGTCTAAGGACTCGATCAAAAATAACTTAGCATTTTAAGCGTCGATCCATCCTGTCTGACTGCGTTACGAAAACGTATAAATATCTTGATATTCCTGCGTTTTCACGCCTTGTCAGGCAGGCGCCTCAACACTTAAAATTGCCAATTTATTTTCGATCGAATCCTAAGCGAAAAATAATTTTTCCGCTCAGACACTATAGATAAAGTTATTTAGTCTCTTTGTTCAATTTTTCCTGCAAATTTTCACGCAAAACCTCTCCAAAGCTTGAGGAGGTCGGTTCCAGATTATTGATATAGTCGCTT